>CAMCJO010000008.1 GCA_945875135.1 uncultured Porphyromonas sp. | reverse complement strand
ATCTCAAATCTCCACGTGGATGTTTTTTATTTTCCACGTGGGGGCGAATCATTTCCTCCGAAGTTTCATTTCATTCCTCCGAAGTTTCATTTCATTCCTCCGAAGAATTTTTTATTCTCCACGTGGGGATTTCGAAATATCCACGTGGAAATCAGTTTTCTCCGACACAGCACCGCCTCGACATGTAGTCAGATCTAAATTATTGTAACGAGCCAGCGTCAAGTTTCCCCTGCTTTTTGGCTGTTGGCCGTAGGCTAGGGGCTACTAGTGCCACTCGAATCTAATCTCTAGCTCTAACATCTAGTTTCTCATCTCTAACCTCTAATTTCGTATCTTTGCGGGTGTATACCTTTCCCGATCTTTATGTCGCAGCTGAGCAATAGACCTTTATCAGACACTCTGGATCTCACCTCCCTAGGAGGCGAGGACGAGCGTCGTGTCGTCATCGTAGGACACAAGTCGCCCGACGGGGACTGCATAGGCAGTGCCTTGGCTCTACGTAGCTATCTGCTAGCACGCGGTGCTGACGAGGTCTCTATCATGGTCGTGGGGCGTATGCCGGACAATCTCCTCTGGCTCCCTGGCGCTGAGACGATACATCAGCTCTCACCGCAGAGCGACTTAGAGCCGATACGTCACATATTGGCTCAGGCGAGGCTACTGCTTTTGGTCGACTTCAACCATCTGGGGCGCATCGGCAACCCGCTTGAGTCTCTGGTCGCTGAGATCGTGCGTAAGCCCGATGTGCGCTCCGTGATGATAGACCATCACCCAGAGCCTGAGATGGGACTGGTCGATGAGATGTATAGCGACACCTCGGCGTGTGCTACGGGCTTCCTCATAGCGGAGCTACTCGGCGGCGGTGAGTCGAGAGAGCTAGAGCTACATGGCGGTGCCGATATGGCGACCTGCCTGCTGGCAGCGACCTATACCGATACGGGACTCTTGCGACATGGGCAGATTACCCCGACGCTCTTTAGGACCATCGCTCATCTCCTAGAGGTCGGTGCAAGGCATGAGGAGATCGTGCTACGGATCTTCAAGAGTGATAAGCTGAGCCGACAGCGCCTCCTCGGCTATATCATCAACGAGCGCACGACTTACGACCTCGATCTAGGGGTGGCGGTCTTTACGCTCAGACAGGAGGACTTTGACCGCTTTGGCATAGAGCCTGGAGATACAGAGGGTCTTGTCAATGTGCCCCTTGATGTGGCGGGTATACGAGCAGTTGCGTTCCTTAGGGAGCAACGAGATCCCGACGAACCAGTTAAGATCTCGCTGCGCTCGCAAGGTAACTTGCCGGTCAATGAGGTGGCGAGCAAACTCTTTGATGGGGGCGGGCATCTGAACGCCGCGGGCGCTGAGTACCAGGGCTCGCTGTCGGATGCGCTAGCACTCGTGTGGCAGGGACTGCGCCAGCTCGTACAGGATTACCCGGGTTGTTAGAGATTAGAAGTTAGAAATTAGAGATTAGACAATAGATATATGAAAGCAACAAACCATACCATCACCACCCTTGTGACACTCGTCCTGATGCTCCTACTGGGGCAGGGGGCCTTGACCAGCTGTCGCGATAAGCAGCATATCAAGTCGCTCTCGGAGATGCTACGCGACGAGAAGAAGATGATAGACAACTTCGTCCAGGAGCAAGGGATGAACGTGCAGGAGGGTGCCGAGGAGCAGCGCGAGTTTGACCCCAACGTGTGGTACAAGTTCCCCAATGGCGTCTACATGCAGGTCCTCGACAAAGGTGGCGAGCTGGCCAAGCCTGAGCGTACGCGCGTCATGCTACGTATGAAAGGGCGCTTCATCGCACCAAACTACAACCACGCCTTTGATAACCTCTCTAAGGGTTACCAGCAGTCTACGGAGTTTATCTACGTCAACACCCGCGACCGTACGGGTTCTGTCCACTATAAGCTGATCCGGGAGCAATACGGCCACTCCATCGACGCGCTGATGTGTGAGGGCGTCGCCTATCCGCTCACGATGGTGGGCAATGGCGCTAGGATACGCCTTCTCGTTCCTTTCCTCCTCGGGCCCAATGTCGCATACAATGCGGGCGCACCGATGTATTGCGAGGAGGTTTGGTACCAGTTTGTAGAGGAGGCCTAACCTCTTACCGGTATCTCTGACACTGTCTCGTGATACGGGACATGCAAGCTATTCACTTTTGCAACAACACACTTAATCAATACTATGACGGTCATCAAATCAATCTCTGGAATACGTGGCACGGTCGGAGGCTCTCCGACAGACGGCTTCAACCCACTGACGATAGCACACTTTGTCGTGGGGTATGCACAGCACATCAAGCTCTACGAGTCTATCAGCAGACCAACCATCGTGGTGGGTCGCGACGCCAGACTATCGGGAGAGATGGTGCAGCAAGTGGTCATAGGCACGCTGCTCGGTATGGGCTGCGATGTAATCAATATAGGGCTGGCTACGACACCGACTACTGAGATGGCTGTCTTAGGACACCGTGCCGACGGCGGAATCATCATCACCGCTTCGCATAACCCGATCCAGTGGAACGCTCTGAAGTTCCTAGGTAGCGATGGCACCTTCCTCAATGCAGATCGTGGCAACGAAGTGCTACGTCTCTCGGAGGATCACACCGTGCCTTTTGCTTCGGTAGAAGATTTGGGACAAGTCATCTCGACCGACTCCTATCTGCAGAAGCATATTGACGCGATCCTCGCACTACCCGAAGTGGACGTGGAGGCTATCCGCAAGGCTGAGCTGACGGTCGCCTACGATCCGATCAACTCGGTCGGAGCTATCGCTCTGCCTCCGCTCTTTGAGGCACTGGGCGTCAAGCAGTGGAGAGGGATCAACGACACCCCCGACGGTAAGTTTGCGCACAACCCAGAGCCACTACCTAGTCACCTCGTGGATCTCTGCGAGTTGGTACGCATAGCACGTGCCGATGTGGGCTTTTCGGTCGACCCTGATGTGGATCGCCTAGCGATCATTGACGAGACGGGGCACCCCTTTGGCGAGGAGTACACACTGGTCGCTGTCGCTGACTACCTCCTCGGCTATCATGAGGGCGGCAACACGGTTTCCAACATGAGTTCGACACGCGCTCTGCGCGACATCACCGAGCAGCATGGCGGTAGCTACACGCCCGCAGCGGTCGGCGAGGTCAACGTGGTCAAGCGTATGCGAGAGACCGATGCACTCATCGGCGGCGAGGGCAATGGCGGTGTCATCTACCCGCATCTGCATGCCGGACGTGATGCACTCGTTGGCATTGCGCTCTTCCTCACGCACTTGGCAAAGAGCGGCGAGACAGTTAGCCAGCTACGTAAGCGCTACCCCGACTACGCCATGTGCAAGCGCCGTGTGGAGCTACCTGCGGGAACGGATGTGGCAGCACTCTTTGCAAACTTAGAGCATGAGGTTGCCTCGCTGAAGCCCCTGACAGAGGATGGTCTGAAGATCGACTTCGAAGACTCGTGGGTGCAGGTACGCCCTAGCAATACGGAGCCAATAGTCCGTGTCTATACGGAGGCTCCCACCGAGGAGGCTGCCTCGGCACTGGCTGATGAGTATGTCTCGCTTGTCGAGCAGCAGCTAGCCCGCAAGTAGCCTATGGCAAGAAGACGCAAAGAGCCTAGATATCTAGACGATGTACTCATCGAGCGGATGGGTGCCGAGGGGCAGTGTGTAGCACATGTCGAGGACAAGGTGCTCTTCGTCCCCTATGCGGCACCTGGAGACCGCTGTCGCATACGTGTAGGTCGCTCCAAGCGGAGCTATATGACAGGCACCATCGAGGAGCTGCTAGAGCCCTCGCCACTGCGCGTGGAGCCTCGCTGTGAGGTCTTCGGCACTTGTGGCGGGTGCAAGTGGCAGCAGCTACCCTACGAGGAGCAGCTCCGTGGCAAAGCGCAGCAAGCTGCAGACGCGATGACCCGCATCGGACACATAGCAATCGAAGAGACCGAGCCGATCGTAGGCTGTGAGGATCCGTGGCACTACCGCAACAAGGTCGAGTTCACCTTTAGTAAGAAGCGGTGGCTCACCGAGGAGGAGCTCAAAAGCTTGCCCGAGGAAGCGAGCGAACAGGAGCTTTGCGGGGTAGGCTTTCACAAGGCTGGTATGTTTGACAAGGTACTAGACCTACACGGCGTGACTTGTCAGATAGCTGACCCGATAGCTTCGGAGATACGAGACTACCTCAACGACTACTGCCTAGCGCGCTGGGAGGAGTACCCTTACTACGATCAGAGAGCGCACGAGGGTGTGATGCGAACGCTCCTGATCCGCACCACGACACTGGGCGGGCTGATGGTGCTGATCGCTTTTGCTGAGGGGACGGAGGAGCTGCGCGTACAGCTCTTGGAGGCACTGCGTGTGCGCTTCCCCCAGATCACGTCGCTCTACTACATGGTCAATACGAAGCTCAACGACAGCCTGGCCGACCTCCCGGCGCAGCTCTACAGCGGCGCGCCATACATCGAGGAGGATATGCACGGCCTGCGTTACCGTATCGGACCTAAGTCCTTCTACCAGACGAATAGTCGGCAGGCGGAGCGGCTCTACGAGAAGGTGTGTGAATACGCTCGGCTCACGGGCGATGAGGTGGTCTACGACCTCTACACAGGTGCTGGGACGATTGCCAACTACCTGGCGCAAAGCTGTCGCTCCGTCATAGGGATCGAGTATGTGCCAGAGGCTGTCAAGGATGCTTTTGTCAATAGAGATCAGAACGGGATCACGAACGCTACCTTCTACGCAGGCGATATGAAAGCGATCCTGACCGAAGACTTCGTCGCAGCGCATGGTCGTCCCGAGGTACTCGTGACCGACCCGCCACGTGCAGGCATGGACGCTCCCGTCGTGGAGGTGATCCTGCGGGCGGCTCCAGAGCGCATCGTCTATGTCAGTTGCAACCCTGCGACCCAGGCACGAGACTTAGCACTCCTCATGGCTGAGGGGCAGTACCGGGCAGTGCGTGCTTGCGCTGTCGATATGTTTCCCCACACGCATCATGTGGAGCATGTCGTGCTGCTGGAGCGTACAGAGTAACAAGAGACCAAACAGATACAGATAGCAAGAGAGGGAGTCCCCGTGGTGGGGCTCCCTCTCATCGCTTCTGTTCAATTTACAACTAAAACTAATCACAAAACAGTCTTGCCACACGGTGCCTTAGGGGCTCGCCGTGTATGAAGTGTGTACGGTACTCACGTATGGTCACGCTTCGCAAGTTGCTACAGTTACGTGTAGCCCGTTTGTAGGTACTTATTGAAAGGTTAAGTAGCATGGGTCTTCACTCGGGGACACTAGTAGCGAGTCGTTACTTGCGCCTTCGGTTGTCTTGGGTGACCGCCTTTTCGAGCTGTCGACGGGAGAAGCTCCCCGAGAAATTGATCACCGTGTATTCGTCATCGCCCGTGACGATCATGTATAGCTCGGAGGCGTTGTCGCCCTGTAGCTGTCCGATCAAGTTGACGACCCCGTCATCGTTCTTGACATACATTAGCTGCTCCAGGTCAGCATTACGTAGCTCTGTGATAGGGGCGAAGGTACGACGTAGCTCTTGTATCGCCTTGCGGTCGGAGGAGGTGTAGATATGTATCGATGTGATGCCGTCCATGATACCCGACATAGCGTCAGTGCCGTCTATCTTAAGGCTCGCCTTGGGTACGCTCTGGAGCATTGCGGGGGAGATGTATACGACATCCACGTTTTTGATCTCCATGAGCCTAGACGTATTGATACGTGTACGGGCTGAGCCACGCTGCGCTACTGCGGGTAGCCCCATCAGGAGGAGCATCGTGAGCGTGACGATGCTCAGGCGTGAGAGATGAGTAATGTATGCTTTCATAATCTGTGTGTCTGTATCAGAGGTTCTATATATAAGTCGTTTGAGAGGGCAGATTGTTGCAGTCCTAGATGAAATCAATTGCCCGTCAGGGTCCACCCACCCTCTGAGACAAAGGGGATCTTCTCCATCGAGCTCTGGTAAGAGTCCTGCAGGCGGCCGAAGAGCGCATCGATCTCGTCGTTTTGCTCTGAGCACAGCTCCATACAGTCGCCCAGCTTGGCAAAAGCTTCGAGCGTATACTCGTTGACCTGCTCCTGCGGTATGGGCTGACCATTGAGAAGGGATAGCTCCGCCTGTCGGCTGTTGCGTCCCCACTGGAAGACGGAGCCCCCTACGCCACCCACAAGCAGCACGGCAGCCGCAACGGCGTACTTACGCACCCAGACCTTCCAGCGAGGGGTGGGTGCTGGTGTTGCACTCTTCGTCTGTGAGGCAGCACGCTGTAGGGTAGCCTCTAGGAGCATACGATCGGCATAGTATGGCGATCCTGGCTCCTCCTGAAGGAGTGCTAGGTAGAGGACAAACTCCTCGTCGGGCGTTGATAACCCGTCGTAGTAGCGCTCTAGTAGCTGATCTATGTCGTGTGATGAATGTATCATAGTGGCTTCTGTATTCTATATATAATAAGGTATGCGGATCACTCCTTCATATCTGCAAAAAGCTTTCGTGCCTCCTTGCGCAGTCGTGAGATCATCGATCGGACCGTCACCTCTTTGAGTCCCATACGCTGGGCTGTTTCATCGTTTGTGAGCATCAGCTCTTGTCGTAGTCTCCACACCTCTTGTTGCTGCTCGGGGAGGTTAGCGACCCAGTCGTTGATGCAAGCGAGCTGCTCCTGGGCTATGAGCTGCTCTTGGGGCGTCGCCGTGACTAGAGGCATCTCTAGCTCTGTAGGCTCCTCCGCATTGCGCAGACGCTGTGCTGGTGCCCGTAGGGTGTCGATGCATTTGTTGCGAGCGATGCGAATGGCGTAAGCTTTCGGAGAGGCGATCTCATCTAGATGTGCACGCTGCTCCCAGAGCTTGATCAGCACATCTTGGGTCACATCCTCAGCCTCCATCTCGTTGGATAGAAGAGCCATACAGACCTGTAGGATCGTCGGCCGTAGGGGGACGTAGGTCTGTATGAAAGTGGCTCCATCCATTGTAATCACTGTAAACTAAAAACTATTCAATGTGTAACTGCATAACGCTCGGACCAACGGTCCAGAAGAGCGTCGTACACTATTAAGACGAGTGAATCGCCGAAATGTTGCAGCGGATAGCACAAAGTTAGCTGTTGGCTGTTAGCTAGGGGCACTAGTGCTACTAGTGGCACTAGACGCCCCCTCCTCAGGCGAGTGCGTAAAAACTGGTGCGAGGAACATGAAAATACCTTTAGGTAGGTATTGCCAAGTATAGGTGCCAAACTATACCTTTGCGATGTCAATTTGACAGACAACAAAAGCAAACCAACTATTATGAAGAAACTATCACTACTTACACTATTGGTGCTGCTCCTATGCGCTGCTTGTGACAAGCCTGCGCCGAAGCCTACGCCAGACACGCCTGATAACCCAGTAGTGCCACCAGTTAACCCCAAGAAGGAGTGGATGACAAAAACGATGACCATCGATGCGACTGACTATACCAAGTGGGTCTACCTAAACTTTGCTACTGGGGAGCTGGTCCAGGTGACTGATCCTGCTAACGATCTCTCGTGGGATCTCGGCTTGCATCGCTACGACTTCAAGACTAATGGTGGTGCCTCGGGCCAGGGGCAGGGTGCTGCCGTGCGCATTAGCAAGCAGAAGATCCTCACGGAGGAAATACCTACTCCTGAGGATAGCCAGTGGATGCTAGACCGTGAGGGGTTGCTCTTGATGCTCTTTGTCAATAATGCTGGAGATCATCAGACCGAGTATCGGCCACAGATGGCCAACTTCTGTCTCTCATCTGAGTGTGACGGCTATGGCGGCTTCCTCAACAAGGGTGCTATCTGGCAGGAGGGTATGCCACCGCAGGTCACAGTAGATAACGCTATCTATCTAGTCCGTGCAGCCTCTGGAGAGATCGTACGCCTACGCATCCTCGACTATCAGAACAATAAGAAGAAGACAGGCTACATCACGATCCAGTACGCCATGCTGGTAGACAAGAAGTAGCAAGTCGACTATGCCACATGCTATATAAACATCAAAACGCAATCAATCAATGAATCAACAAATACCACTCCTCCTAAAGCTCTTTGGCGTAGCCCTATCCTTGTGGCTATTCACCCTCCCACTCGGTGCGCAAGAGTTGATATTTATGGAGGCTCACGTTGACACCTCTGTGGATCATGCGCAGCTACTTCCGGCAGACCAGAAGGGCTCCGTCTCCTGGACTGCTGCGACTAAGACGCTTACGCTGCGGGATGTCCAGATCAATACCATCTCGAGGATACTCACAGGCTGGATGCCTGACGAAATAACTATACAGATCGAGGGCACCAACCAGCTCGTATGCACAGGCTACGACGATGCCATCACGATGCGCTCGTCCGTCCGCATTACTGGTGCGGGCTCTCTCAACATTACCTCTGAGCAGGCTTATGCCTATGCTTGTCGATCTGGGGCTAGCCTCACTATTGCCGATGGTGTCTCCGTTACAGCCATCGGGCTCAATGGCGGACTCGTGGGCGACTTCCTCTCTTCTCGCCTTTTGATCGACAAAGCTTATGTCACCGCCTCAACCCTCCACGACGAGGGGATGGTATCCATAGGCTACTTCAAGGAGCTCACCCTCGAGGGGTGTGCTATCACCTTCCCCAGCGGTGCTAAAGTGGCAGAGCTCAACGAGGTAATGTCCATCACCCTCGATGGCAAGGAGGAGTATGCGGGCAAAGTAATCATCGCTCCCCAGCAGAGCTATCACAAGGTGACCATAGCTCAGACCGAGCATGGTCGCATCGTAGCTCCCGAGGGAGTAGACCTGACGCACCTCCTCGCGGGTAGCTCGGTGACCTTTACCGCAGAGCCTGAGGAGGGGTATGCCCTGACCAAGCTTATGGCAGGTACAGAGGACATTACAAACACCCGCACACTCATCGTCAAGGCTGATGTCACCGTCACCCCAACCTTTAGCCCAGTCAAGAGCTATCGGGTCTCACTTCAGAAGCCTGAGCACGGCACCCTTACAGTCAAGGAGCAAGAGTATGACCTCACAAAAGTTCCCGAGGGGGCTATCCTACACTTCATCTGCACCCCCGATGAGGGCTACGAGCTAGAGCATCTAATGGCTGGCGACAAAGATATTACGGCTGAGAAGTACATCTCCGTAGCGAGTGACGTAGAGATCAGCGCCTCCTACAAGCTTATCCCAGTGGACACCTACAAGGTGACGATCGTTAAGCTGGGCAAGGGGCAGGTAGAGGCCGACTGCTCCGACCTCAATGCTGTGCCAGACGGCACCAAAGTACAGCTCACCTGCACTCCCGATGAGGGCTATGAGCTTAAGTACCTTAGAGCTAACAGTGAGGACATCCTACAGGAGCGATACTTCTTCGTAGAGGGTGACGACGTTCGGGTTGAGGCGACTTTCGCTAGCGTGGGCAATAATAATGCAGTCAGTAGCCCGACTGGAGAAACTTGCTACACCATAGAGGTTTCTTCAGATCATCTGACCATCACTGGAGCATCTGCTGGCACTCCTATTACATTGTACACACTGCTCGGTGAGCTCATTCACACTACCGTGGCTACGGGGGGTGGCACGGAGCAGATAGACCTCACCAATACTCCCTCTGGTCTCTACCTCCTCACGATCGGTGAGACGAAACTCAAACTATCTCTTTAAACAAATACTCCTCAATATGAACGCACTACACAGGACTCTCTGCCTCCTCTACCTACTATTAGGCAGCACCATACTCTTATCCGCTCAGATGCTGGAAAACAATCTGAAGAGTCTCAGCGACTTCTACCACGTGCCTGATCAAGCCACCTTCCGTCTCTCCGCAGTGACTGGAGTCTTTGGCAATCAGGGCATCGAGTTTCAATACAATGACCACAATGACATCGCTCGTTGTAGCTACGTCAAGATCGATACGACAAGCGGTCAGCGTAGCGTAGGAACCTATCTAGACTATCTATACAATGACAAGCACCAGTGCATTGAGAAGGTGGAGTATGGAGAGCGTAATGGCTTTGACGACCTAGTCATCGCCAGGCGTTACTGCTATACATACAACGACCAGGGGCAGATGACCCTCTTCGTGCGCTGGAACAACCTCAACACCAACCCCGAGGACACCACCCTCGTGGAGGACTACAAGCTCAATATAGAATACACTGCCGAGGGACTCCCGAGCAAAGCTACGATCCACTTCCTCGACCCTCAAGCCTTTGAGTGGTACGAAGGCTTTACCACTACGCTCGAATACAATAAGAGAGGACAGCTCTACAAGCGCACAGCGGTGAATGCTGACGGAAGCCCCTTCGAGTCTGAGGAGATAACCTTTGACGCAGATGGAAAGTACATGCTAGGACTCTCCTATCTCGAGGCGGGGAATGAACTCTTTGAGACGGTTTTTGACTATGACGACAAGGGCAATCTAGCAGCCCTAGGTAGTGGCGGGTTTATCTTTCAGTTTACATTTACGACGGGACAACCAGCCACTAAGACTTACTATCCTCTCCCCACGTTGGCAGACCTTTTCATCTATGGCTTTAAGAACTACAATCTAGAGGCTCTCACCTATCCACTACTATACAATGGTTCTAAAGATGCCGTGGCGACCGATGTGACCAATGGCGGGACATTCGTCTATGAGTCCAATAAGCCTCTCGGGCTAGAGCCCCTAGCTACACCCTCTCAGAGTCATCTGCTCTGTGACGATATGAGCTGGACGATTACCAATGCGACGACCGCCGTAGCTCTCTATGACTTACAGGGGCAATGCCTACAGGTCGTAGAGCCCATCGAGGGCGTGGCCACCATTAGCACGGCGACGCTACCTGCTGGCTCTTACCTAATCAAGGTTGGTAGCCAGACCTTCAAGGTCGTTCGCTAGGAGCCACTCTAGCCAGCAACCTTAGGTACACGACTCGCTCATCTCGTGCGCACTTGCATACGGGATGAGCGAGTCGTGTGCTCTATGGGGTGCGTTATACGTAAGATGTGCGAAGTTGGGGAGCTGAATGACAATTTGTATATTTGTAGCCAGACTCAATGAAGAAAGAAAAGTAGTACGATCCTTATGAAAAAACAGATTCCACCTAGATAGCAACGTTTCATGGTTTTGCTCCTTTATTGCCGCTTGGGTGCTGATGGTCTCCTCTCTAGAAGAAGCCTCTAGTGAGCTTCATGCGCAGATGGCAAAGAGTCTAGGACTCTCGGTTACATTCCTACTGATCGTGCTGGTCGCCTGGGTGTGTCGCAAGGTCAATCATGGAGCCTATCCAATCATAGGCGTCAAAAAGCTCCTCATAGTCTTAGGCACTAGCTATATACTCCCTCTGTTTAGCCTCTTATTCTGGTTAGATAGATATTGGATCTACGCCTTTGCGTTTCAGCTACTGCTTATAGTCTCTCTCTGGATCGGAGAAGTTAGTAAGTCCCAAAAGAGCTAGACGACCTTACGCTTATTGAGATAGCCGTTCATCTCATCGCAAAGGCTCGATTTCACAACGCCCCGAAACGTAGTAGCCAAAAGCCAGATCACAGCAAGACCAGTAAACAAAATAGGGACGGATACAAGGTCCGCCCCTACTTGGTTACTGGTTTGTGCGTCTAGTGAGACGACTAGAAGGCGGTCCAGCCTTGTAGCCAGTTGCCCTTGCTAGCAGGGAAGGCGCCGACCTGAGCTCCTGTGAAGTCGGCTGGAGTGCCGAAAGGAGCCTTCATACCGAAGGTAGCTGCGGAGTCTTTATTGATTACCTCGATGATGCCGGTGGTAGGCTTGGCGGAGCCGTTCTTGATCTCAAAGGCAGTGTCGAAGCCGTGGAAAGAGCTACCCTCGATCTTGCTATGCTCCATCTTGTCGGCATCAGAATCGAGGACGAAGCCCTTAGGATAACCAGTGAGGATGCAGTCCTTGAGCGTAATCTGACCACCACGACGTACACGAGCTGCGTACTTGTAGGCATCGCCCTGGAAGTTGTTGTGGACGTTGGCTACACGGGTAGATGCACCGATGATAGAGACGTTGGTCAGTGTAGGGTGCGTCTTAGGTATGAGCGAGAAGGTCTCGTCCTGAGCCTTAGCATTGTTGTCTAGCTCGATACCATTGCTGTCGGACTTACCCTTACTGTCGGAGTGTGTGGAGGCGGGATTGGCAATAGCAACGCCGTAAGTGATGCTACCGGTGAAGCCGTTGTCAAAGTCAAAGTTGTCATCGTCGCAAGCGTAGGAGACGAGGTGGGTAGCATTGACACAACCACCGAAGAACTCGAAGCTGTCGTCCAGACCCCAGCTGACCTGGATGTGGTCTAGCGTGGTGCCACGACCTACGCCACCGCAGGTGAGACCGTTGATCTCGTTGCTGTCGCCTAGGATGAAGCCAGCGTACTCGATGCGTACGTAGCGCAGTACACCGCTATTGTCCTCATCGTCGTCGCCACCATAGCGATACTCCTCGACACCTTGGTTGAGGCCCTCGATAAACTGAGCGTCGGTCGGGGTATTGACCTTAGCCTTACCCAGTATGATGACACCACCGAAGTCACCAGGAGCGGGACGGCCAGCGTTGCTGTCGACCGCCTTAGAGGAGGTGAAGACGATAGGCTTCTGGGCGGTACCCTCGGCCATAATCTTAGCGCCACGAGTTACGACGAGTACGCCCGTAGCTCCTGATGGTGTGGGTTCCTCGATGATGGTGGTACCAGCGTCGATGGTGAGCGTCTCACTGGCTGGTACGGTGACGATGCCCTTGAGTGCGTAGACTTTGTCGGCTGTCCAGTGATTGTTCTTGCCATTGATGCGTCCCTCGACGACTACGAGCTCTTTGCCACCGATGGTGCGACCTGTGACTTTGTTGTTGTCGCCTCCACCATTAGGCTCATTGCCTGTTTCGTTGCATGAGGTAAGTAGTGTGAGGCTCATGAGGGTAGCCATCATGAGGCTTAGTAAACGGATTGTCTTGTTCATGATATTATGATAGATAATTAAAGTGTTGGTATCTCTGATTCTTTAGAAAGTCCAGCTAATGGAGGCACTCAGCGAGATGCCATCGCGGTACTGGTAGACGACGTTGTCGTGCCCTGGCTCGTAGTCGCTAGAGGTGCCATGTCTCATGGTGTCTAGGATCTGATTATTGTCAGCGGCACGCTCGAAGTCGTCCACATGGTTGGTGTAGATGATGTGCTTAGCGTTGAGTAGGTTAGAGCCATTGACCTTGATGGTCACGCCATACTTGGGGAAGGTGTAGGAGAGCTGTGCGTCGAGCTGACTATAGGGCGCCTCGTACTCCTGCTCGTAGGCTTGGTTCGTGTTGAGGACGAGCTTGCGTCCAGAGCGATTCATGGTGAGGTTGGCCCCAAAGGTCTCGCTCTCGTAGGAGAGTCCTACATTGTACATATAGGGCACCTGACTGTACATCGGTCGGCGCTGCGTGACGGGGACCCAGCGCAGTATGCCGCTCTCGTCGGCACGTGAGACCATGCCGGTGACGATGCTCTGGGTGAAGGTTGCATTGGCGTTGAGGTAGAGATGCTCGAGCCAGGAGCCTAGGGGTATGAAGCCAAAGTTCTTGCGAAGCTCTAGCTCGATGCCGTAGCTGTGTGCTTTGTCGCTATTCATCAGCATGTAGAAGCGTGCGAAGGAGGCTGTCTTCTGAGCGATGCGCTCGATAGGTTTGTCTAGATAGCGGTAGAAGCCACCGATGGAGATTACCTCGCCAGCACCGGGGTACCACTCGACACGCAGGTCCGCACCATCTACAGTTGTCGAGATGACGCTCTGGTTGAAGATTTCGCCGCCGAGGAAGGGATCGTAGAAGCGGTAAGCTGTGCGCTCCATAAACTGCGGACGTACCGTGTTACGGCTGTAGCTCAGTCGTACGTTGAGGTCTTTGATCGGTGTGATCGTAAGATTGATCGAAGGCATAATAGCCACCGGCCGCTCCTTGCGATCCTGCTCGACGATGTTTAGCTCGCCCATCGACATGGAGGGGTTGCTCAGCTCTTGGTAGAGGTAGTGCTCGACACGGACGCCCCAGACGAGCCGCAGTAGCTCGCTGTACCGGTCGTCAAGCATAGCGTAGACTGCATTCTGGATAACTCGTCCGTGGTACATACGTCCGTCCCCTTGGAGTCGCTTGAGGTCCCAAGCGAAGCCCCCGTTGCGCATGTTCTCCTCCTTAATGAGGTCGGCGATTGTGCTGGTGGTGAAGTCAAAGCCTCGTGTGTTGAAGAGGTGCATCGAGAGCTCCCAAAACTCAAAGCGGTTCTCCTTGAAGGCGCCGTCGTACCCCGCCTTGAACTTGTGCGTCCAGTCATTGCCAAAGAGGTCGAAGGGTAGCTCCACATTGACTTGCCCGTTGAAGTCTCGCTCATGGTTGAGGTACCAGGCGCGGGTCAGCGGGAAGAGCGACCCCGACTGCACGCCCACCTGATTGTAGAAGTGACGCGCTCCAGCCTCGTCTAGTCGGCTCACCTGCTGTGTAAAGGCTGCGTCCTTCTGGTTGCGCTGTACGTAGGTGTGTGCCAGTGCCCAGTCGAGACGAAGGGACTCGCCCAGCTGATGCTTACCGCTGAGCTTGTTTTGCAAGAGATCTTGGAAGGTGGGGTAGTTGACCTGCTGTCGGTAGGGATTGCTCTCGGGGTTGGGGTCTTCGTCACTCAGACCGGTTAGCTCTGAGAGGTCGTTGTCATATTTATGGGTGTAGGTGTTGCGCAGGCTGAGGCGATTAGTGCCTCGCTGCCAACCGATGTTGAGGACTCCAGCGAGGGTTGTGTTGTACTTGTAGTTAGCTCCGCTATTGCGGATGCCGGTATCGACAAAGCTTTCCTGTACCTTATTATATTGCTTGGCATTCATCCACTCGCCACGCTCTATGTGGTCGATGATGGTCTGCTGCTGCGTGTTGCGATAGGTGAGCGAGGCGATCAAGCCGAGCCGATGGTTACCGCTCTTATTGAGGTCCCAGCTCTTACCGAGAGAGATTTGGTAGTTTTGCGAGAGCGGGGTCTTGCCCTCGTGGATGGTAAAGTTGTCGGTGGTCAGTCGCTTGCTC
The DNA here is from genome assembly GCA_945875135.1 of uncultured Porphyromonas sp. GTDB lineage: Bacteria > Bacteroidota > Bacteroidia > Bacteroidales > Porphyromonadaceae > Porphyromonas. The sequence continues at coordinate 1,416 of CAMCJO010000008.1, read as the reverse complement.
TGCTCGAAGAGCTCGGGAACGGGATTGTACGGGTCGAAAGGTATCTCGTGCAGTCCCTTAGGTAGGGCGCGCCGACCGTCGTCATAGCCGAGCCAGTCCCACAGTCCTCTGATGCGGTACTTCTGCGTCTGGAAGGTGCTGAGCGAGTTGTAACTGGTGCCGGCGCTGATGGAGATAAAGTCTTTCGTCGGTATGTCTCTTGTGGTGATCTGGATAAGTCCGCCCGAGAAGTTGCCACTGACATCCGGCGTAGCCGTTTTGAGGACCGTTACATTGTCTATGAGCGAGGTGGGGATCAGGTCAAAGCCGAAGGCCTTGGCATTGCTCTCCGTACTGGGTAGTGGGATGCCATCGAGCGAAGCTTCGTTCCAGCGCTCGCCCATACCCCGCACGGCGACATACTTATTGCTCATCGTGGTGACGCCCGTAACACGCTTGAGCGCCTCGCCGAGGTTCTTATCGGCCGTCTTACCGATCATCTCGCTCGATACGACTGTGGAGAGCTGAGGCATACTTTGCTGTATCTTCATCGCACCCGCCGTATTGCTCGTCTTGTAGGAGCCGGTCACGACGACGGTGCCGAGGACATTGTCCGCTATGGCGAGATCAACCGAGAGGTTCGTCTCTTTTCCAGCGGTAATGTGTACCTCCTGGATCTGCTTGGTAGCATAGCCCACGTAAGCGATCTCTACGGTATAGGTGCCAGGGGCAAGCTGTAGGGAGTAGTTGCCATCGAAGTCAGTGACCTGTCCGCCACCCGTCTCTATGATGCGCACGGTGGCTCCGATGAGCCCCTCGCCGTGCTCGTCGACGATGCGCCCCGTGAGGGTGCCTAGTCGTAGATCCGCCTCGCTGTGAGGGATAGGCTGCCCGTGAGGCTGAGCCATCAGTGCAGTGCCAGCGATGAAGAGTGTCAAAAGGGCGAGTGTGTAGAAAAGCGCCTTGTGTAGCATACGAAATGTGTCCTGTTTCAAATCTTACGCTGCAAAGGTAGCGCGGTGATGTTATCATACGGTTACTCGTTTGTTTCGTTTCGCTGACAAGGGGACAGCTCACCGGCTAGTTACAATAATTTAGAGTCGGCTATAGATCGATACGGCACTATGTCGGTGAAAAGTGATTTCCACGTGGGAGATCACTTATCCCCGACACAGCACAGCATCGATATGTAGTCAAATCTAAATTGTTATAACGAGCCGACGTCAAGTTTGCCCAGCTTTTTAGCTATTACGACTCCCTATAGGGACTCACTTGACGTGTAACCCGCTGTAGGGACGCACGGTAGGTGCGTCCGTTGTCGAACGATCTTGACGACATTAGCCGTGACAGAACCCTGTAGGGACGCACGAGAGTATCTAGCTGGAGGGCGTCCGTCCCCGTTAAAACCACGACGCTGTAACTTTTGACACAACGGAC
>CAMCJO010000007.1 GCA_945875135.1 uncultured Porphyromonas sp. | reverse complement strand
TCTATGGTTGAGCCCCCTTGGTATGCCCTTTCTGACTTTTATCGGACAGCAATAGTCAGAAAACTTTCGTTTCCCGACCTACTCGATTCCGCTCTCGTTATCCCTTGACCTAAGCTCCACGGCAAAGAAAGTTATCCGAAAGATCTATCCTTGCCTACCTGGAGCATAAAAATAGCCACGTGAGAATCGATCTCTCACGTGGCTATTGCTTTTTACAGCGTGTGTGCGCTTGCGGCTAGCGTACTTTGTATAGCTGGCTGCCGATGCGTACGATGTAGGACTGCTCCGTAGGGAGTGTGAGTTCGAATGCTCTATCTGCCTGCTCTGAGCTATAGAGTACTCGTCCTGTCACGTCATACACTTGTACTGAATCGCCGTTTGGATTGACGATGGTCAGTACACCTTCTACCATCTTGGCGCTAGGCTCCGTCAGGACAAGCTGATTCATAGCGGTAGCCTTGCGAATCTCGCCGAGCGGAGAGAATTGACTCATGATCATCTTTCGCTCATTGGCCTTGACGGCTTTGACTCGGTGATAGAGCGCATCCTCTTGGATATTTTCGGGGATAGTTACCGCAATAGAAAGTCCGTCAACGAGTAAGTCTCCAAAGTATGGTGCAAGGTAAGACTCTCCCTTCTTAAAGCGCTGGGTCACTTTGAAGTTGTCTACATAGAGATACTCAGGTCCCCTGACAGCAAAGAGAGCAACGAGCGAGCGTTTGCTACCATTCTTAAGCTGTACCGTGTAGTCTTGCCACTGATTAACGATAGGTCGTTGTGTTACATCTCCAGGATAAACGAGATCTACCTGCTCAAATCGCTTCGTCTCTTCATTATAATTGAAGAGTGCTAGAGCTGCTTGCGGAAATTGATTTGAATTTTTGTCATAGGCACCGTACAGGCTCATAGAGACCTTGATGATACCACCACCATGAGAGAGGTCTAGTTCAGGTGATTGTATAGAGGCTGTCTCCCCGTGGTTAATGTACTTCCAACCATCGAGACAGATATAGTCTGTACAGGGGGCGTAAGAGTACATCTCCCAGCCAGGCATATTGAGATCCTTTGGGAAAGCTCTACCATAGGTACCAGCGGGAGGATTATCTATAGTCCACCCTGTAGCCTTGCCATCGAGACCCTTGACTCCTGTGAAGTCTTCATCAATAATCGTCACCTCGGCATCTTCATATACACGTCGATCATGATAAGCCATATAGGCATAACGACCTGCAGAGGGGACCTCAGACCATGAGGCGACATAATGACCAGTAGCAAGCTCAGAAGCTTCCATAAGCTCTGGACTGGGGAGGTCTTCGACCTCCTGATCTTCAGAGCGATAAGACACTTTACGACCCTGTACAGCCCTTACGTTGTAATAGTAGGTATACTGAGGGTCAATGCCTGTGACTTTGTAGCTGTTGCTCATGACTTCTTCTCCTGACAAGAGATCTTTGCGTATCATAGGCTGCTGTCCCATAGGTCCAGGTGGGAGTGTCTCATCAGGCATCATATAGTAAACATCTAAGAGGTAGTTGGCACCCTCGACAGGGGTCCAGTTGGCGACAAAGCTATCTTTTGTAAAGTTGGTGTGCGGTAAGACCTTAGGTATCGGGAGATAGGGTTTCATCTTGTATACTTCGATATCATCGATAAGCATATCAAAGTGATACTCGCCCGTCTCAGCCACTTCTCTACTCTTAGGCATCACTTGAAAGCCTATATTGACCATCGTACTATGCCCAGCACCAGCAAAGACGACCTCATAAGTTTGCCATTCAGTAGAAAGCGTCATAATGTCAGGTGTGAGCTGGCGGAGTACGTCCCACTCACCCTTGTAAGTAGGGTTGTCGCTATCACAATACCAAGAGGTCTCTGCAGCCTGAGTAAAAAATCTGACAGCACAAAGATCTGGATCGATATTTTGCGTGACCTTAGCTTTAAATCGCAGTACAATGATATTATCACTCTTGAGATCATCTGCGTGGAGGAAGACATCCTTGAGATCTAGGGGTGGGGTATTGATTTTAGACCCAGTTTGACTGCCTAAATGGAGCGTACCACCTGCTGAGTGAGTATAACCTTTGCCCTGACACTCTTCGAAAGTGTTGGCTTCGAAAAGACCACCCCAGCCACGCCAGTGAGTGTATTTAGGGTCTATGTTTTGCCAGATACGATACTTGTAGATCCCATCAGGTGCACAAATAGTCCCAACGGTATCAGGCTCAGCTTGACTGCCCGCCGTCATTAGGGAGAAGTCCTCACGATGGAAGAGGCTTAAGTCGCCCATAGACTCTGAGGGATACGTAGTTTCTGCACGAAGAGCTGACTGCCCTGATACGACTGTGATCTCGGTACCTGCATCACGGATGTAAACTGGGGCTTTACGTGTCTGGAGTTCCTGAGCAGAGAGTGTCGCAACTGTAGTCATTGCGACTGCAATGAGTAGAAGTGTAATCGTTCTTTTCATGAATTCTCGGATTTAATCTAAGAGTTGAGTGAATAGTCTCAAAAGAAAGGCAGACCGACCCCATAGAGGAGAGATGCTTATGCTCCAGTCTTGGAGTCGGTCTGCGATTGATATGACTAGGTGCTTAGTAGATAACTACTTTATGCCTTGCCGTGTAGCCCGTATCATCTGACACCACAAGGATGTAGACCCCTGGCTGACCTTGATAGACGAGCTGACCTTGTGCCTGCACTAGCTGAGCTCCCTCTATAGTATAGAGGGTCAACTGACTGTCAGGACGAGTCGCTTTGATCTCCTGCTCCCTCACAGTGAGTGTAGTTGTCATATTACTTACGGGTACTACACTATTGCTCTGTGCCATCTTCATCTGACCTATTAATAGGTTGAATTTATTTACAGAGGAATCTCTAAAGGCTAGGCGAACCTCCTGACCTATATACTTAGAGAGATCGACTTTATGTGCCTTAAATACACAATAAAAGCGCTCCTCTCCATTGATCGTCTCTTTAATGTTTTGTATAGGCTCTTCGCTGTCTACTGTATAGATAGGTTTCGTCGCAAGAAACTTGTCTGGTGTAGTCGCATCTGCGTCTGCTACAAGGTATACCTCGTAAGAAGAGCGCAGCTTACTATCTTCTGAACCAGCGACCCAATGAAACCAAGGGGTACCGCCCGCTACTTTAAAGGCTGGGGTGATAAGCCAGTGATCTGCAGGCTTGTCTGAGTAGTTAGAGACATACATACCATCCTCCTTGATCTCCCGACGGAAAGACGAGGCAGACATAAAGAACGTATAGGAGCCTCCACCCTCGATCGGTAGGACACGATCTATGAAGCCTCTATCTAGAGTACAGCCGAAAGTCTTGGCCTGGATATTTGGCATCTGTAGCCCCATATCGTAGATCAGAAAGTATCCCGAGCGTTTAGGTGGGAAGAAAGACCCAGCACGTCTCTTATACAACGAAGGTTTGAGGTCTTTACGATACTGGTTAGGCTTATCTATCTCAGCATCATACGTGTCGTTGATCCACTTAAGGATAGGCATCGTACCATTGATGTGATACTTGTCGGCTTCAAAGACAGAAGCTCCACCCTCGTTGAGCGTTTGGATAAAGTCAGGCGAGGTAACCTCCGCATGACTCTTACTCTCCCCTAGAGAGTAAGCAATCTTAGCATCAGGACTACCATCAGACTTCACAATGTAACGATCCTTATTGTAGTAAGTCTTGACGACTGAGAGCGGGAACCTATCTCCAGTATGCCAAGAACAGATGGGTCCGAAGCACCGAGAGTATGTCGCCATCGACTGACCATAGCTGTAAGAGTTTGATATCAGTTGATGAGCTATAGGACCACTTTCATCTGACAGATTGTATGCTACAACCCCTATCAACCCAGCTGACTGTGGTCCCATCGATGAGACATCTCCAGCATTCATACAGCTCTTAACCTCTGGATACTCATAGAAAAAATCCTCCTTAGACATAGGCATATAACCAAGGATCCCCCCAGCAAAGCCATCTTTGGCCCAAATATCTCCAAAGTTAGCACACCCAATTATCTCAGTGCTGGCCGATGAGGCTATGATACCGCCAGCTACCTTGTGTAGACCTTCACCATAAACGGCCACATTGGCGTAATTAGCACATTCGATGATTTTCATACCTCTTCCAGAAGAAGTCCCAACGAGACCTCCACCGACACTCCAACAAGAGACTCGCACATCTGGTCCCACCTTACAATGAGAGATAGTAGTACCCTGAGAAATAACTCCTGCTATAGCTCCTACCCATGAAAATCCATAGATATGTCCAGAGGCTATGACCACATTCTTAATCGTAGCACCAGATCCCAATACCCCAAAAAGCCCTACTCCCATATAGGCACCTTCTCCTTCGACGACAAGCTGCTGATCATCGTAGATATTGAGATTGTAGATCTTGTGCATACCACCATCATACTCTCCCTGAAAGCATCGTGCCTGATCACGATCGAACCTCTCTGGCGGGAGTGGTCCCCCGATGGGTAAGACGGGTTTGCCTTCAGTAAATGTGATATCAGCCGTCTGCTTGAGATACTGTCCAGCAAAATTATTATACAGATCCACCTGCTCAGCTAAAGTACGAAGATCTGCCTCCGTTGTAATCAGATAGGGATCTTCCTTAGAGCCAGAACCTCCTGAGAAGAGATCTTGACCCGAGATAGAAAGGCTAGTACTCAGTAGGATGGTGAGTACCAATATTTTCTTTAGAATGTCCATTGATTGTTGTATCTATATTGTTGTATCTATTGAGATTGTATCTATCGTATATGGTATAAACGTCATACATACAACTGCCCTACCGACCTCTCCCTAGGCTCCACCCATAGCAAAGAAGCAAAAGCCTAGAGAGAGGTATGGTAAGCAATAGTAATGACTTTACTCAGCGATCACCTTGACAAATGTTTCGGAGCCATCCAACAGTACGAGACGGATGACATAGACACCCGCTTGGAGACCTGTAGCTGAGAGTCTACGACCTGCCACATCATAAACTTGTATATCTGACACAGGGACATTAACTCGTATAGTGCCATCCTGCACCGTCACCTGAATATCTTGATGATCGACTCCCTCTACGCCCTCAAAGCTAGTGAAGGAAACTCTCCTCTGACCGACATTGAGTACCTCATTGCCGAGGAGACGCGGATCTTTGTCCTCTACGTCATCTTTCGTTGGCAGTGGCGTATAGTAGTGAAGGAAGGCTATCACGTTGACATGCTTCATCACATCGCTCAGGCTCTTATTGTCGCCCTCTAGTAGGAGGGTGTTAGGAGGCAGGTTGCCACTCTTAGCATCGGTCGTTGCGATAGTGAGATCCTTGACGACTTTAAAGTTACCCTTCTCATCAAATTCTACTTTTGTACCTTGGAAGCCACCCTCATCGACATATCTGAGGACGTTAGAGTGTACAAAGTTTGGAATAGTATTTCCTGCAAATTGCTGACTGCGAGGAGTAATCTTATCCTGCGTAATCATAAGTGTCATATAGACTGGACGAGATTGATCTAAGCGCTGAGAGGCACGCCCCTGCACGACAACATTGAGCTTCTGCTCATCTTCCTTAAACCAAGGCTTGACCTCTACTCGCACAGCAGCTGGATTAACCTCAGCTGCCTTTGCAACCTTCTCTAGATCCCCTTGATTGCGTAAGATCGTGTAGATAGAGCCATTTGTTCCCTTTGCATCTCCAAGCTCTGGTAGAGGCTTTCGATTGAACATATTTGTCGGCGAAGATGGCCCCACAAAGAGGATATCTCCATTGAGGTTCTTTATCCCATAAAATGGAGCTAATCCCTGGCTATAAGAGAGAGACAACCAGTCGGGTCGGAAAAATGAGTGATGCTGGACGAACACAAGATCCCGCTTAATACTTGCATTATCAGGCTTATTGATAATCTCCTCTAACCAAGTCACTCCTTCTGGACAATACTGACAAGCCTCAGAGGTGAAAACCTCCACAAGTGTAATACGCTTAAAAGCTTCGTCACGCTTCAGAATCTCCAACTTTGCAGTCTGAACTGATGGTGTCTTAAGGGCTACACCGTTTACCTCTAGAAGCTTCACAGTCAGCGTGACCTCACCTGAGATCCCTTCGTGAGCTATTGCCTCTAGTGTGATCTCTTGATTTAGAGATGACGCTAACGCCTTAGACAGCTCAATCGTCTGCTCCTGCTTATTACCAGCGAGGTCTGTCTCGACTTTGATATTCTTGATCGCCTTGATCCCTGTATTAAAGAGGTCAATCGTAGGCTTAAGATCTTCATCTGAGAAGACAAAGGGAGAAACGCTGAGACCTCGTAACTCGCCTCTGTTTTCCACCGTTGGATCTACAGCCTTAGGCTGGATGATTATTTGCATCAATAGAGGACCGTCATACTTACCCACTCTAGAGTAAAACTCTGCCTCACGGATATTGTAAGTACTCCAATTCGTACCAAGCCAAGCAGAGTTGGGATCTACTCCTGAAGACTGATAGCTACGTACGACGATACCACCTTTTGCAGCAGCATCATAAGCGTAAGCCCCCGCAAAGAATTCACTCTCAGCCGTAATCTCATATGGCTTGTCAAAGAAGAGAGTATTCCATCCATCCTCAAGCTTATCGACAGGTGTCACAATGATCGGATCCCACACAGAGATGTCTTTGGGATTATTGTAGTCAGACTTATCGACGACTCGTATCGACTTAGCCAAGAAGATGCACGGGAGTTCGGTATCTTGCAAGAATCCCTTAGCATCATTGACTTGATTGAGTTGTTTGCAAGCGGCTGAAGCAAAGCGAATGCCGACTACTTTGCTACCCACATGCTCTTTGAGTAGCTCCTTGGTAAGTTTGATAGCTCCACCATGATAACCAGCCCAAGAGGGACCCGAGGGCTCTGCACCATTGTAATTGGGAGCCTCGTAGTTGCAATAGCCTACATAGAGATAATTGTTAGGCTCCTCAACATCATCAAAGTATGCAGGGGCCGAATACATAGACTTGTCATAGAGGTGCTTGTTATTAGGACCAGGAGAGACATTACCATAGAGCAGACGATAAGCGACACGCTCTCCATCAGCCTTGGCTGCGTTAAGATCCAAAGCACGAGGATCTAGACTAGTCTTCTCATCAAATCTAAAGGAGTACTTCACAGAGTATAGCTCTGGTAGCGAGAGCCCAGAGAGATTTTCAGGCTCATGTGTCGCCACATCCCATGAGAAAAGGCCATAGAAAGTACTTCGGAAAGCCTTGTCGCCTTTTTTGAGATTTTGCTTGACAACTATGTCCCCAGAAAACTCAACCTCGGCAAATTGCTTCACCTGAATGACAACTCGATGGCACCAAGTACCACCCTCAAGGTCAAAGCTAAACTTGTGCGTCTGACCATCGTTGGGTAGTCTAAAGGTCTGCTCTCCTAGAGATTTGCCACGATAGTCCAGCTCCTCTCCATAACCATAGATGAGCATTTTGACATCGTTGCCCTTAGCATTGAGAGCCTTGGCAGTGAACTCTACCGTATACTTGCCATCGGCATTGGTCAGGTTCAGCACGGGAGAAGCTATCTGAGCAAATAGACTCACCTCTTCCTCAGGTATTCCCGACCCCTCATAATCAGAGGCTGCTATAGAAAAGCCTCCAGGAGTCCAGTAAATCGTCTGTCCACTCCAAGCCGTCTGAGACATCAGACCATCAAGGAGAGTCTGCTGTCCTGGACTCACAGACGTCCTCTGACCATCGGGGTTAGGCTTGATTGTTGTATTGACAATCTTGTATATGCCATCACTCTTAGCTTCTATCTCTCGTGTTGTCAAGAGGCGGAAGAAAATGTTATTCCAAGGGGTACCGTCATCATTGTACTGTTGATAATAGACGTTGCTCCAATTTGCGGTAAAGCCATTAGCTGTTACGTTCGTTGGGTCTCCCACTCCTGGAGCTGCTAGAGAGATCTCCCACCCTCTAGGCTCTTGTGCCTTGAGAGGGGTGATCGATGAGAGGGAGCCACAGCAGACTAGTAGGCAGAGCACATACCACCAGCTACTGAAAGTTTGATAGGTTGTCTTGTTCATTCTGTTTAAGATTAGCTTGTTGTTAAATCGGTTTGTTACAGAGATCTCCCCATACAGCAGACTGCTGTTCAGACTGCTGTAGAGGGGAGAGGTATTGCATTGTTTAGTAGCGGGAGAGAAGCATCTACTATCTAACCACCTTGAAGGTCTCACCCTTGATGAGTAAGTAGTAGATCCCTTGAGGTAGCTCATCGATAGCAATCGAAGAGGTCTCTATCTGACGGGAGAGTATTAGCTCTCCGACCGCATTGTATAGATCTATTTGAGTGGGCTCGACCAACCCGTGGATGAATAGTTGACCCGCCTCAACGGAAACTATATAGCCTGATCGAGTAGGGGTTGCCACAGAGGTGTGATCTAGCAAGACTGCTTCAATCTGTAGATCTTGCGACATAGCGAGTGTGATCGTGTGTCCCTTCCCGCCCTTTGGATAGACAGTGCCATTGATCATCCACTTGTCTAGTTGCCACATAGACCCTGTAGGGATTGACACCTGACAAGTGATCTCAGTACCCTCAGGAAGCTTAGATCCAGATGGGATCTGCTCTTGCGTCTTACTATTGATCACCATCAGCTCACCTTGAGTGCTGGGTGTGATAGCATACGAGAGCTCATACATAACGATCTTCTTGATAAAGGTCACCTCTACGACTTGATCCTTATCCATTGTGAGCTCTATCGAAAGGTTCTTGTCCGAGCGTTCCGTCCCGTTCACAACCCACTTTTCTACCTCAAAGCCCTCATCAGGCGTTGCTGTCAAGGTTACCTTGGCATTGATCTCCACATCAGCACCCGAGGCTATCTCCTTATCGTCTGTTCCCTTGGCGACAATAGAGCCATGAGTTCCTGCGGTATAGGTAAGCTTGTAAGATGTCGGCATGGGAGCCTCACAGACTACTTTGATGTTGGTTGCATCAGTGACGACAACGGACGCCTCGGTCCTGCCAGCTAGATCCTCTCTTAGAGAGTTGTTGATATACCACTCTTTGACTACATTATCACCACCAGGCTTAACCCACACAAGTAGCTCTGTATCTTCCATAACTAGATCACCACTCCTGATGATCGTATACTCATCGCTACTTGGGTCTTTCTTATACTTCACAACTATGACTCCACCCTCTATGGAGAAGGTCACTGGATACTGTGCGGGTGCACCCTTTTTGAAAGTCACTCGTGCGTCTATCGGTCCATTCACTAGGATTTCACACGTCGTCCTACCAGCATAGAGTGGTAACATCTGATCATTGACATACCATTGATCCACATCATAGCCCTTGTCAGGCTTTGCAGTCAAGGTCACAGTCCTACCTGATGGAAGACTCTCACCAGACTTAAAGGGAACGATACCCGAAGGTAGAGCCACTTCAGCCTTTTCTATGGAGCCATGCTCACCAGCACTATAGTTAAATATATAACCAGCTTGCCCCTCCTTAAAGGTTGCCGAGATCGTAGCAGGCTCTGTCACCGTAAAGACATAGACATTGGGATCTGAGGCAGAGGGCGACACCTCCTTATCATTGTAGTACCACTTATCTATCATAAAGTTAGGATCAGGAGTAGCACGTACCGTCACTTCGACACCCTCTTGGATATCCTTTTGGCTGTCAAACTGTGCATTCCATCCATCAGCAGGATCTACAAACTGGGCTTCGATGCTACCGCCTGAGCCATGAGACAGCTGTATCGAATGCTTGGGTGGGAGCTTCACAAGGTGCGCCTCGACTGTAAGCTCCTCAGTGAGCGTCTTCTGCAATCTATTTGGATACCGATTATCAGGGGTCTCCTCTACGTTATTGACTATCCACTTATCGATTTTGTAGCCTTCGTTGGGAGTGACGAGGAACGTCACTTTCACACCCTCGGGGAGGTCATCTCCAGATGTAAACTGTGCATCAAGCCCGTCTTTAGTAGTATAGACAGCTTGTATGCTACCATATTCGGTATTCGTAGAGAAGTAGACCTTGTAGTAATTGATCTTCTTGAAGGTCACCTCAATATCTAGCGGAGAGCTAGTGAATGCCCAACACTCGTTATTTTCACCCCAAGATTTACCATTGACTGTCCATCGCTCTACGCCATAGCCCCGATCAGGCTCTGCTACGACATGTACACTACGACGAGCTGGGAGACGATCTCCGCTTGTAAAGGGATGCCAGTTATAATTTTCGTCCATACGCTCTGACTTGGTTATTTTACCTCCATCACCAGCATGGATGGTAACCAAAAAGCCTTCGGCAGGAATGGGGTCAACGACAGCTTGGATGTTATTCTCCCCACTCTGTATCGTATATTCTTCGATTTGATTTGCGTAGGGGTAGCTAGCGATGCCGTTGACAATCCACCCCTTGATGTAGTGGGTGTCTTGGTTGGATAGTGTGACTTCTAGAGAAATCTGTGTTCCTACAGGAAGCTCTGCTCCAGACTGTATCGGCATCCAATCTGACTTATTTGTAGCCGACACAGTGCCTCCCTCAGTAGAGGAAAACGTAATCACAGCTGTCTCCTGAGCGGTACTTGTCAGTGCCGTCAGCAGTAGTGTGAGTAGCGTTAGCATAAGAGGTAATGGTCGTTTCATAATCCATTATATTTTAGTTGGTTTGTATAGACTGATGAAGGAGATCCCTAGAGAGTGCGCATCGCCCCTCAAGGAACAAAACAAAAGACCATATATGAGCCCCTTCTATGGGATCATCATACGTAGTACAGAAGAGATAACAAGCTAGTTTACCCTTCGGATGGAAGATGTAGTTACCTAGTCTCGGCTTGATGGAGATGCGCTGGTTGTTCCACCCCATCCCCGCACTCTTCAGGAGTATAACTCGGAAGCCACTCCTGAGGCGCACTTGAATGTTGCCGTATATTAAAAAAGGGGTGGGGTAAATGTTCATAATATATTAAAGCATATCTCTGTGGCAAAGATAACGCTTTTCTCATTAATATGCAAATAACGCTCTTTCGAGACTATTGCGCACATTCCTGTGTCAAGTGCAACAGTCTCATTTTAGACGTCTAGTCACAAGCATCGGCTCACCTCGGAGGACAAGATGAGCCGATGTTTTGTTTACTGAGACTGTTGACTCTTGCGACAGTCTCTTACTGCGCGTCGTAGAGCGATAGGGTGAGCGACTCACCGTCCCAGCGAGCGTAAGAGTTGTACTGGATCCAGTCACCGAGTATGATGCAACGACGATCGTTGGGGAGTGAGAGGTTTAGTAGCAGATGGCGGTGACCATATATATAGTAGTCTATCTCTGGGTGCTGCGGGATCAGCTCTTTGGTGTACTGCACGAGCCACTCGTCTCGCTCCACGTTCATCTGCGGATTGTAGCCTGGTCGTGACAGATCATCGGCAGCCCGCATCTGTCGCAGACGATTGCGGTAAGCCCACCACTGTGCGAAAGCGACAGTCCAGCGTGGGTGGATCGCTGCATAGAGACGACGTGCCACTCGGCTCTCAAAAATGCCAAAGAGCCACCGCTCCTTCTTGTAGCGCAAAGCATACTCCCGATGACCGTGCGACAAGCGGAAGGTGCGCCCTTTGAGTTGACAGACGACGGTGTCTCGATGCACGATGATCCCTAGCTCCTTGGTAAAGTAATCGGTGAGCCAGAGGTCATGATTGCCTATAATATAGTGTACCTCTACACCTTGCTCCACGAGGTCTGCCAGAGTAGCAAGGAAGCGTACCGCTCCCCTCGGCACAACATACTTGTAGTCAAACCAGTAGTCCAGCATATCCCCCAGCAGGTAAACCGCCTCGGCATCGTCTGCTATGGAGCGGAGCCAGGCGACTAGTCGTAGCTCAGCACGCCTAGGATCGTCGTGGTAAGGCGACCCTAGGTGTGCATCTGATAGAAAGTATATAGCTCCCATAGGTAGGGTGTCAGCAACGCTTTTGCCCTAGAGGAAGCCCAGCTCCAGCTGTGCCTCTTCGGACATCATCGAGCTATCCCACGGTGGGTCGAAGGTGAGCTCAATGTCACACCGCTTGACGCCCTTGATGCTCTCGACCTTGATCTGTACATCCTGCAGGATGAAGTCTGCGGCTGGGCAATTGGGTGCCGTGAGTGTCATCGTGATCACCACCTTAGCCCCCTCCTCCTGTACATCCACATTGTAGATGAGACCTAGGTCGTAGATGTTGACAGGAATCTCAGGGTCGTAGACGGTGCGGAGCATCTTGACGATCTGCTCCTCTAGTTGTAGTGTCTCCATAAGGGATTACTTAACAAGGTTCATCTCATCAAGCAGACGCTGGCAGTGTCCATACTTGTCGATGAGCATAAGGAGGTAGCGTATATCTAGGATAATGCTCCTCTGGTAGTCTGGTAGGTACTCGATGTCGCCACCGACACCCTCCCAGTTGCGATCGAAGTTAAGCCCGATGAGGCGTCCCTTGCCATCGAAAACAGGGCTACCCGAGTTACCACCCGTCGTGTGGGTCGTAGCGCAGAAGTTGACTGGCATCTCGCCATTCGGTAGCGCATAGACGCCGTAGTCCTTTTGCTTGTAGATCTCTTTGATCTGGTCAGGCAGGGCAAACTCCCAGCTGTTGGGGTCTTCCTTTTCCATCACACCTGTGAGGGTCGTCTGATGCCCGTAGTAGACGTTGTCGCGAGGCGTGTAGCCACGCACATTGCCGTAGGTAAAGCGGAGCGTCAGGTTGGCATCGGGCCACACCTTGCGTGCGCCCTGCATATCCATGGCACCACGCACGTAGTCTCTGTGAGCCAGCTTGATCGGATCATCGTAGGCTGCTTGTTGCTCACGCATTTGGACAAAGAGATTGATCGTAGAGACCGTAAACTGCATCATCGGATCGCTTAGGAGCTGCTCACGTGAGGGAGTCTTGAGGAAAGCGTCGAAGCGTGCTGGATCTGCGAAGATCGAGCTGTCGAAGAGATGAGCTACATAAGCCTGTACGGAGCCATACTGAGCCACGCCCTCGCGAAGAGCTTCTGGCCAGTGCGCCTCATCGATACGCTCCGTATAGCGCTGCAGGAGTACTGTCGCGACCTCCTTGTCGACCGTTGGGTCGTAGTCCTTATTATAGAAGGCTGCGTAGCCACTACGCAGCTCGCTGATGATCTCCTCGTGCACCTTCGGGTCGCTCCACTGCTGGAGCTTCTGACCATCTACGAGCGGGATCTGTAGGAACTCGATCGGCGTCAGGATACCCTCCATGAGGTACCACTGCACACGACGCGCCTCCTGACGGGCAGCGACACAGTCAGCGATCGTCTGGATAGCTTTGGTCACTTCGGGGCGGTTGTTGGCCTTAGCCCAGCTAGCCAGCGCGTCCTGCTGCGCACGCTTGGTCGCCTGCAGATTACGAGTACGGATTGCCCAGTTGGCACCTTGAGCGCGCTTATAGCCGTTTTGCGAGTAAGCATACTTAGCAGCGTACTGTATGTTGACCTTTTCGTCAGCGAGCATACGACGCAGCATCACCTCCTGACGCAGGCCACGCATCTCGATACGTATGTTATTGTCTATCTCAGACCACTCGTCCACCTGCGCCTCTGTGAAGAAGTGATTTGTCGTGCCAGGGAAGCCCATAATCAGCGCAAAGTCGTCACGCTGCACGCCTGAAGTAGAGACCGCAGCAAAGCGCTCTGGCTTGTACGGCACATTGTCGGTGCTGTAGTCGGCGGGGTTATTGTTCTTGTCCACATAGACGCGGAAGATAGAGAAGTCTCCCGTGTGGCGAGGCCACATCCAGTTGTCCGTATCAGAGCCATACTTACCGATAGCACTGGGCGGAGCTGCTACAAGCCGCACGTCGGTAAAGACCTTCTTGGTAAAGAGGTAGTAGCGGTTGCCCCCGTAAAAGGGCTTCAACTCGTAACGAATGCCAGGCTGCTTCATTGCCTCCTCGCCAACGATCGCGGGGATCATCTTGGTGAGCGTTGCAATGGAGAAAGCCGCCATCGGGTCCTCCTTGTAGGGAGCTGTCTTGAGCAGCTTATTCACCTGGTCGGTCACGTTGGTGATCTTATCGATAGAGATCACCTCCAGCCCAGGACAGGGCAGCTCCTCACGCATCGACTGCGTCCAAATGCCGTCACGCAGGTAGTTGTGCTCTACGGCAGAGTGGCTCTGTATCTGATCGTAGCCACAGTGGTGGTTGGTCAAAACAAGTCCTTGGTTTGAGACGAAGACGCCTGAGCAGCCCCCGTCAAACATCACGACCGCCCGCTGCAAGCAGGGGCCATCAGGATTGTATATATCCTCTACAGGGATCTGTAGCCCCTTAGCTTGGAGTTCGTCAGCATGGTCAGCCATTTGCTCCAGTAGCCACATACCGCCATCGGCCAGAGCAACAGCTGAGAGGGTGAGACTGGCTAACAAGAGCAGGAGTACTCTTCTTAGATGAGTTGTCATAGGTAGTTCTCTTTTTGTATATGTATTGCGTTAATTCTCTTAGGTGGTGGGTGGTGGCGTCAGCTCTTGCGCTAGCATAGCGTTGTAGTAATGCGGGTCGCCCGTCACCTCGCGCCCCAGCCAACTGGGTAGCGCAGGCTGATCTGCGGGGCTCGTCAATTCTACCTCTGCCATGACCAAGCCTTCTAGCCGCCCGCCGAAGCGGTCTACCTCCCATACGAAACCCTCATAGGGGACGTAGTAGCGCACCTTTTCGAGGCTACTGCTAGCGCACTGGCGCAGCATCTCCTCAGCATCAACGACAGGAATCGCATACTCCCACTCGGAGCGGATGAGTCCGTCTGGGGTGGAGCCTCCCTTGATGGTGAGTCGCGCCTCCTCGTCGATGATGCGCACCCGCACGGTCGTCCGCCAGTCTGCCGTCAGATAGCCCTGACGGATATGGTGGTGGTGAGAAGCCTCTCTGAGGTAGTCGTCACGACAGACGAGGTACTTGCGCTCGATCTCTAGCATTGGGTCGTTACTTTGCTGAAATGGTGACTTCGATAGCGCCCATCGGGAAGCCGTCGAACGTGACGTCTCGATACTGCACCATCGGGTAGTCCTGCTCGATGCGATTGATGATCAGCTGATGCAGGACGCCCTGACCAGCTCCATGGATGAAGATCACCTTGCTACCACGACGATCTAGACGCTTGTCTAGCTCACGGCGAAAGTTCTTCAACTGAAAGAGTAGCACCTCGTGCGGAGTCATGCCCGTAGCATTCGGGAGGATACGCTCTGCCTCTAGCCCCACCTTCTCGATCGTTTGCTCTGGCGATATCGTCGGCTGACTTGTAGCGACTGGCTGAGATACTCTAGGAGCAGACTGCTGAGCTAAAGCGGTGTCAGGACGGTTGCGCTCAGCCTTAGCCTTAGCCTTGCTACTCCTCTTAGTAGCCCTTTGTGATCCCCTTTGTGATGCTGTCGCCTGCTCTGCATGCTCGATAGCACTCTGAGACAATCCTCCTGAGCGACTAGGCGCTGACTGTGGCTTCTTTGCGGGAGCTTGCTGGGTGCCATCGTACGCCTCTAGGACAGGGATCACGAGGGCATCCTCGTCAAAAAAAGGATTCTCACGAAAGGAGTGACGCTTCACCAGCTTAACCACCTCCATCCGCACTTGACGCTCTACGGGTGGCATAGAGCGGTATGTTCGCTCTGGCTTGTAGGCGACAAACTGGAAGTGTGAGACAGCGTGTTCGTTGATCTCCGAGGCATCAAACTCCTCAACCAGCACCCGCATATCAGGCTCTAGCACTCCTGCTGAGCGGAGCTTGTAGCCTCCCGCTGAGGTTGTCGTGCTATAAGTGAAGAGGAGATGATAGTTGCTCTCGTTGATCAGATAGGTCTCGTAGGGAGACTGCCCGAAGTGCTCGTACGATACGGGCAGATAGGCGACATGCACCTGTAGCTGCTCGCCTCCTGAGCGGTCAAACCAAGGCCCCTTGGAGAGGGGTGCCACAAAGCTCAGGTCTTGCTCTGCCTCCTCGGCCGGGGCTGTCGTGGCTGGAGTCGCCACGGGCGCACTGCTTTTGTCAGGCTTTGCAGGCTGTTGCGCTGTCGGTTCTTGTCGCTTCACTACGGGGGGCTTGTATGCTGGTACGAAGGTGTCACGGCTGTCTACCACGACGCACTCATGTATCGGTGTGGGTAGCTCGAAGCCGTCGGGGCCCTCGACCCACGCCACGCCACGCTCTATGCGCTTGACGACACCACCGCCCGACGCATTGAGGTAGCGGATGGTGTCTCCTACTTTTATATTCTGTGCCATTGCTTATTTCTGTTTTCTATGCGAAGATACCAAAAATAGCCCAATCTGCTCACCTCTTCGTCTCACGACAAATCCATTTCCTACGGAGGAAACGAAAAGTTCCTCCGCTGGAACTGAAAAGTTCCTCCCTTGGAACTGAAAAGTTCCTCCGCTGGAACTGAAAAGTTCCTCCGCTGGAACTAAAAAGTTCCTCCCTTGGAACTAAAAAGTTCCAAGAGGGGAACCACTTTTGGAACTCGTATATACAACGGATTCAACACGATACAAATGATCTATGAGAACACTCCGCTCTATGATGACTCACAGATTAAGG
>CAMCJO010000006.1 GCA_945875135.1 uncultured Porphyromonas sp. | reverse complement strand
TTAGAGGTTAGAAGTTAGAAGCGTCGTACTGGCGTCCCGTCAGGTAGTTTGGCACAGCGTACTGGTTGCGATGATCGCTTCTAGAGGGTAGCGTGAGACCTCACGGCTTACTGAGCGAGGTACTTCTTGCTGAACTATCTGGAATTTCCGGATAGTTCCCTCTTCGGACAATTCCCCCCGAGAGAAAGATATTGCGTAAGTGATCATTGACTGTACGCACAGGCTAAAGCCGGCGGGTGAGGGCGGGCAGGACGCTGCGCATCCAGTCGGTGTAGTCGCCTGCCACGATGTGGTCGTGCGCTTGGTTGACCAGGTCGAGGTAGAAGGCGATGTTGTGGATACTAGCCAGTGTGAGCCCCGTGATCTCCTGCGCCTTAAAGAGGTGGTAGAGGTAGGCGCGGGTGTAGCGGTGGTCGGTAGATGCGGTGCCCTCGGGGTCTATCGGCTCGTGACAGGTGCGCCACTTGGCATTGCGTATGTTGATGGTACCTTGCCAGGTGAAGAGTTGCCCATTGCGGGCATTGCGTGTGGGCATGATGCAGTCAAACATGTCGACTCCTCGTGCGATGCCCTCTAGTATATTGGCCGGGGTACCAACGCCCATCAGGTAGCGCGGCTTATCCTTAGGGAGGATGCTATTGGTCAGCTCAATCATCTCGTACATCTTGTCGGTAGGCTCACCAACGGCTAGTCCGCCGATGGCATTGCCAGGGGCTCCTAGCGAAGCTATATGCTCGGCAGCTCGACGTCTGAGGTCGGGGTAGACACATCCCTGCACGATCGGGAAGAGTGCCTGCTCGTAACCATAGAGTGGCGGCGTATGCTCGAGGTGCTTGATGCAGCGGTCGAGCCACTGCTCGGTGGTGTCTAGTGACTGCTTAGCATAGGCGTAGCTGGCATCTCCTGGGCAGCACTCATCGAAGGCCATCATAATGTCCGCCCCGATAGCGCGCTCTATCTCCATAACCCGCTCGGGGGTGAAGAGGTGCTTGGAGCCGTCGATGTGCGAGGCGAAGGTGACGCCTTCGGGTGTGATGCGCCGCATAGCTGCTAACGAGAAGACTTGGTAGCCTCCACTATCGGTCAGGATGGGCTTGCTCCAAGTGCCGAAGCGGTGCAGACCGCCTACCTCTTTGAGTATCTCTATGCCGGGACGTAGGTAGAGGTGGTAGGTATTGCCGAGGATGATCCGTGCATCGGTCTCCTGCTCCATCTGCTCCATCGTGACCGCCTTGATGGCTCCCGCAGTGCCCACAGGCATGAAGACGGGGGTCTGTATATCTCCGTGGGCGGTCTTGATGATTCCAGTGCGTGCGTCGCTATGGGGACAGGTATGATCTATGGTAAACTGCATGAGGCCAGCTGGTTAAATCTTCAGGTCGAAGCCAATGGTTAGCATCTCGTAGATTTGTAGGCGAGATCTATTCTCAGGGGTGAGCGGTACGGCATCGTCGTAGCGTAGCAAGACGTTGATACGGGTGGAGATGTAGCGACTGAAGGCAAAGACGAGGGAGTTCTCAAACTCCGTCTCGATACGCTTGTAGCTGGTATTGTAGTATAGTCGCGACTCCCAAGCGAAAGTGTCGGTAAAGTCCCAGATCATATTGGCGCGAAGCATGGAGCCGATAGCGCTGTAGATGTTTTTGCCCTCCTCAAAGCCATGGCGGGTCATGTCTATATCCTTGCGTGCAGACCACTTGAAGTCATAGGCGAGGGGAGCGATATTGAGGGCTAGTCGGAAGCGGCGCCCGTAGTAGGTCTTGGACTTGTTGTCTACGACCCACTTCATACCGAGACCCGCGGTGAGTGTGAGTGGCGAGGCGAAAGCGGAGTAGACTATCGTCTTATCTTCGGACCGCTGCTCGAAGGCTTGCGTGCGAGCCTCTACATCTAGTGAGTAGTACCACCCCTTGAAGGCTTTGATACCTAAGTTGCTACGTAGGCGGAGGAGGTCATCAGAGACGTTGTACCCCTGGAGCGAGTCACGTATCTCAGCATTGAGTCCGAGACGCCACTCTAGCTCGTTGAGCCAGTTGACCTTGTCCTTTTCGTAGCTCAAACGGAGGAGCTGCTTGCTATGGAGGGCGAGGGCGCTGTTTCCACCCTTATGCCAGTTGGGCGAGATGTAAGTCTGGCTAAACTGTATGTTGCTCTCTAAGCCTGGGAACCAGTACTTCCGCCCGAGTGTTACCCCGTGGAGCTGGTCTGACGCATTAACGCCTGCAAAGGGAGTATCGACGGCTACTGCGACGATAGGCTTCGAGCTCCCAACGGTGGTCATATCTATGCGGTGTGCTAGGAGGTCGCCTTCCCGACGAGAGATTAGTGTGGGGGTGGCAAGCTTGAGCTGGTTGACGCTTTGCAAGCTACGCTCGTAGTATTGCTGTAAGAGGGGGAGCTGTAGCTCTTCGTTTTGCAGTGCTGTAGCGATTGGACTGCTTTTGCTTACTAAACTGGGAGTTAGATCTATAGATAGCTCAGGAGCCTGGACTGTAGGTATGACGCTCACGGCCGACGAGAGGGGAGCTTGCAGCAGTAGGGTGGTGGGGAGTACCTCTTTGGGTAGTGGTGCCACGGGGTTGGAGCGGTTGAGGAGGTACTGCACCTTGAGTGTCGTGAGCTCGACGGGTGCCGTAATGCTGTCAGCCTCGCTCTGGAGGCTTGCCGAGTGATCTGCCTGTGCTGCTAAGGGGTATGACCCGATAAGGGCGATGAGTGATAATAAGAAGGTAAAGCGATAGTGATGCATGGATACTACTTATATGGGACTCGAATGAGTATAATCTAAAAAGCTCACATCCCCACACGATAGGCTGAGCGTCTAGCTCTTTATGGTGCTAGAGTGGATCTACGTCGCAGTAGATCTGCACCCTCCGAGCTTGGATAGCACTCTTCTGTATCGTGGAGATAATATGAGAAATCTGCCTTCGCACCTCCCGCCAAGGGCTAGAGGGGCGAATTTTCATGCAAATATAGCGAATATGGCGCATACGCACCCAAGAGACGTAGGGCGCGTTGGACTCAGAGGCTTGCCAGAGTGGCTGAAACGGCTCCGCCTGCATCGCACGTGCTAGCGCGGCTGCGGTGTAGCAGACATCACCCTCGGAGGCACCTCGTATGTAAACGTAGATGAGGCGCACATAGGGGGGAAAGCGGAGGTACTCACGCTCTGCTAGCTCGCCTATGCCATAAGGCTCTGCCGTGTCACCGCCCTGCAGGCTCTCAAGGAGGGGTGTGTCGGTCTGGTAGCTCTGTATGTAGAGCTGCGCTGAGGGGTAGTTGCTCCCGAAGCGACTGAGCGCGGCGTAGGCCCGTTCGTTGGCTCTGAAGTCCTCGCCTACGATCAGCTGGTCTAGGTTTGCCAGTCCAATCAGCCCCACATTGCGGATAGCGTCTAGGTAGATAAGACTTGAGGTGCCAACTAGTATGGCGGGTTCGTCGGCACGTATCAGCTGACGCATCCGTTGCTGCGCCTCCTTATTATAGTATTGCGAGGCACTGAGCTCTAGGATGGGAACCTCTGTCGGGATGAAGAGCGTGAGCTCCTCGGCGATACGCTCTACACCATAACCCTGTATGCTAAAGGCTCCCCGGCTGTTGTCTATCGCAACTTCAGTTTTGTCTAGAGGGACCTGGTCACTCTGATGACAATGGGGACAGATGCGAGGAGCCGATGCTGTGAAGCCGCAGTAGCTACAGCTGACGCTCTGTGTGGACTTGTGGTAGACCAGTCCTACATCGCAGTTGGGGCACTGGAGCGTCTTCTGACAATGTCTACAGACGAGGTGCGGAGCGTAGCCCCGACGGTTGAGTAGGAGGATGCTTTTGTGTCCCGCCTGGCATTGCTCGAGGAGGGCTTTGCGTAGCTCGATGGAGAGCATTTGCCCCCAAGGGAGCTTGCCCTGCTTGCGCTGTAGGGTTAGATCGATCAGCTCGAAGGGACGTGGCGCTCTGGGGGTGGTAGTGGTCGATGTATCAAGCTGATTGAGCGAATGGTAGTATCCACGCTCAACGTTGTATAGTGCCTCGGCAGAGGGGGCGACGGTAGTCAGTAGGAGAGGCGTCTGGCTGCTCTTGCAAGCGACGACAGTCAGGTCACGAGCATGATAGCGTGGGGCAGGCTCAGACTGCTTGTAGCGACTGCTCTCCTCGTCGGTGACGATGACGAGGTCACAGTGCGAGAGGGGTAGGAGGCTACCCATGCGAGAGGTGAGGACGATGAGTCCACGCTCTCGGTGTGTCAGCCCGAGGAGTCTAGCACGTAGCGCCATCCGCTCGGCGTCTGTCGTGGAGGAGCTGTAGAGGACGAGGTCAAAGGGAGTCGCCCGTCGTCTCTCTCCGCTGCCTCTGGCTAGCTGCTGCAGGGCACTGTAGAGTAGGCTTTGGTCAAAGAGGAAGAGCTGTGGCACATAGATAGTTATCTGTGCTGCAGGATTGCGCTGGAGCATCTGCTCGACCATCGAGACGACAAGTTCTATTTGCTCTTCATTGCTTGTCGCTTGGTAGAGTACGGGTTTGGTCGTTTCGCTGATGAGACTCTCGAAGAGCTGACTCTGTCGCTGCTCTCCATCTGCTGAGGCGGTGCGCTGTGCTGTGGGGCGTATGAGCGGATCGGCGAGTGTCGCCGTCTCTCGTAGTATGCCCCGCTTGATGAGCGTGCGGATTGTGGCCTGCCGATTGGTATCCCGACCAACGAGTGTCTCTCGGAGTAGGGGCGTGTCAAGCGGTAGCTCATGCTGGTAGAGGAGGTCGATCAGTTGCTCTACCATAGCTCTCTGTGCCTTGGCGCGGGAGAGGCTCTCGACAAGCTCAGAGAGTGCCTCCTCGGAGCATAGCTCCTCGACAAACTGCACGGCTGGCGAGCCGACCTGCACAGAGCGGCTGTAACGTGGTATAGACTCACTACCGATGAGTACACCAGCGTGCAGGAGTCGGTCTATCTCAGGATAGATGCGGTCGCCGAGGATCTTCGCCAGCTTGCTCACCTTCGCCTGATGCCCTCGCATGGAGAGCAGCTCACAGCGTATCTCTTCCGATAGTTCAGTCGCTTTGTAGTCGGTTGCTTGATCGCCCTCGGCCGTTTCGTCTGGCTCTCGCCACGCTACCTGCGTCTCACTGGAGGGTAGGTAGCTACTCGGTATAGCTGCGGTGAGCCAGGCTCCCTGCGAACAGATGTAATAGGCGGCTCCCCAGCGCCAGAGGTCTATCTCCCTAGAGGTCACGATCGCCTCACGATCGGGTAGGGCTATAATAGACTTCAGCTGACCGAGAGGTCTGTCCGACTCCTCGATCAGCTGAGATATGATAGCGTAATAGTAGCGCTTACTGCCAAACTGAACTAGCGCACGCATACCGACCCTGGCCTGTTCACACAGCGCCTCGGGTACACGATAAGTGTACTCCTCCTCGAGGGCTAGGGGTAGGATGATGCGCGCCAGCATAGGCAGAGCTACTGGCTGTGCTAAGTTACTGCTGGCTTAGAGCTGCGTGCATATTGGCAGCAGCCTTGCGTCCGTCACCCATAGCGAGGATGACTGTGGCACCTCCACGGACGATATCGCCACCAGCGTAGACCTCTTTGATAGAGCTCTGGTTCTGCTCGTTGACGATGACAGTCCCCTTAGGCGAAACTTCAAGACCCTGGAAAGAGCGTGGTATGAGTGGGTTCGGCGAGACGCCAATGCTCACGACGACCACATCTACATCTACCTCATCGATAGCTCCAGGTATGGGGACTGGCTTGCGACGACCATCGGGTGTGGGGTCGCCTAGCTCCATGCGCTGTAGCTTCATACGGCACACTTTACCCTTTTCGTTGCCCTCGTACTCGATGGGGTTGTGGAGTGTAAGGAACTCAACGCCCTCAGCCTTAGCATGCAGGATCTCCTCATGACGTGCAGGCATCTCCTCCTCACTACGACGATAGACGATCATGGCACGCTTAGCACCAAGGCGGAGTGCCGTACGGACTGAGTCCATAGCTGTGTTACCACCACCGATCACAGCGACCACGTCTCCCTTATAGATAGGTGTCTCAGCACCTTCGGTACCAGCACCCATCAGGTTGACACGGGTGAGGTACTCGTTAGAGCTCATGACGCCGGCGAGGTTTTCGCCAGGGATATTCATAAAGTTGGGCAAACCCGCACCACTACCCACGAAGATGCCTACGAAGCCCATCTCCTGTAGCTGCTCGTAAGAGAGTGTACGACCCACGACGATGTTGGTCTCAAAGTGTACGCCCATCTGCTCTAAGATCTTGAGCTCGGCATTGACGACGCGTAGCGGGAGGCGGAACTCGGGGATACCGTACTTCAGTACGCCACCGACCTCGTGCAGAGCCTCGAAGACAGTCACATCGTAACCCCAGCGCGCCATATCGCCAGCGAAGGAGAGTCCGGCAGGACCACTACCGATGACGGCAATCTTCTTGCCATTGGCAGGAGCCATCTCAGGTAGTTCGTATAGGCCATTCTCTCGCTCATAGTCTGCTACAAAGCGCTCTAGATAACCGATGGCGACGGCATCGCGCTTCATCTTCTCCGTGTAGATACAGTGCTTCTCACACTGCTTCTCCTGAGGGCATACACGACCGCACACAGCAGGCAGCGAGCTACTCTCACGGATGATGTGCGCAGCTGCTGCAAAGTCTCCACGCTCTACATTCTTAATAAATGAGGGTATGTGTATGGACACGGGGCAGCCCTCCATACAAGAGGGGTTGGCACAGTCGAGACAGCGAATAGCCTCCTGACGCGCTTCAGCCTCAGTGAGACCACAGTTGACCTCTTTCGTTAGACTGCGAGCACGCTCGTGTGGATCTACCTCAGTCATCTTGACTCGTGGTATAGCCATGCGCTCCTTACCGGTATGTGCCTTGCGAAGCTCCTCGCGCCAAGGTTCGTTGCGACGAGCAGTGATCAGATCCTTTTGTTCTGACATTGTAATATTGTGGTTAGCTCAGTGTGATACGATTACTTTCTATAGGTGTTGAGACGCATCAGTAGTTCGTCAAAGTCTACCTGGTGAGCGTCAAACTCAGGCCCATCGACGCATACGAAGCGCGTCTTGCCTCCGACGGTGATACGACAAGCACCGCACATGCCCGTGCCATCGACCATGATGGTATTGAGTGAGGCGGTAGTGGGGATGTTGTACTTCTTAGTAAGCAGAGCGACAAACTTCATCATGATGGCGGGACCAATGGTCACGCAGAGGTCCACCTTCTCACGCTTGATGACAGACTCGACACCATCGGTCACGAGACCCTTGGTACCATAGGAGCCGTCGTCAGTCATGATGATGACCTCATCAGCAAACTCTCTGAACTCCTTCTCCAGTATGATGAGTTCCTTAGTACGTGCCGCAGGGACGACGATCACTTTATTGCCAGTCGCCTTGAGTGCCCGAGCGATAGGGTAGAGCGGTGCCATACCGACACCACCACCAGCACAGACTACGGTGCCAAAGTTCTCAATATGTGTGGCTTGTCCTAGTGGACCCACGATGTCGTGGATCATGTCTCCAGCGTTCAGAGCAACTAGTCGCTGAGAGGAGTCGCCGACTGCCTGAACGATCAGCGTGATCGTGCCGGCATCTACATCAGCATCGGCAATAGTGTAGGGTACGCGCTCACTATGGTCGGTGACACGTACGATGACAAAGTGTCCAGCACGGCGTGACTTGGCAATCAGGGGTGCCTCGACAACCAGCTTGGCTACTTTTTCGGAGAGAAAAGTCTTACTGACTATACGATTCATAGCGTTGTGTGATATGATATATGCTAATCAAGAATGGTCTCGATAGGGTACCTAGAGGTAGGTATTGCCAAAGGTACGACTTTTTCACCACCTAACCACTAATTCTACCAGAATTTGTGTTTCGCAGCTCGACGAGCTGTACACTGTAAGGGGGGAGCTTGACGATCAGCGGAGCCCAGGGCTGGAAGGCGTAGAGCTGCTCGTGGGGGGCTTCTAGATAGGTCTGTTTCGTGACACGCATCAGCTGCTGTGTGTCTCCGCGCTCCTTCGAGACTGGGAGGAAGAGCGGGTAGCACTGTGGGGCTGCCGTGAAATTGCAGAAGACGGCGATACCGATTGTTTCGCCAGGCTCTTGCTCTGCGGGATCTAGTAGTCGGAGGTAGCCGTAGGTGCGCTCAGCATTGAAGCCTCCCCACTGACGAGCCTGCTCCTGTATCGAGTGAAAAGCTCCTCTCAGGATAACTGGATGCTGCGCCCACTGCATGAGGCGATGATAGCTCTGATAGATCGGGTCGGCAGGGTCACGCTGACCCAGAGCGGGGATGCTCCAGTAGTCAAAGATCGTGGTTCGTCCGTCGTAACCGCTATACCCCTCGGCATCGATGCCTCTCTCTCCATATTCCTGACCAGCATAGAGGAGTAGGGGGCTAGGGGTAGCGAGCGCGAGCAGCGTCATGGCGGAGAGCCCTCGCTGAGCCGTGTCGGCAAAGTAAGGAGAGGCAAGACGCACCTCATCGTGGTTCTCTAGGAAGTAGAGCAGCTCGTCGGGAGCGTACTCCTCATTATTATAGATGAGTTGCTCCGCGATAGCAGAGACCGAGTGCTCCTGAGTGGTCACTTGGTAGAGCGTGTCGTAGAGTCCGCTCTTGTCGTAGAGTAGGTCGAAGGCTCCCTTCTCTAAGTACTTGTGGTAGTTGTCTATCTGGTAGATTTCTGCGATAAAGGTGACGGGATACTGCTCCTGCACCTGCGGTATGACCCAGTGCCAAAACTCCACCGGCACCATCTCGACCATATCACAGCGAAAACCGTCTACCCCCTCGGCAGCCCAGTAGCAGAGTATGTCTCGCATCTGCAGCCACGTGGCAGGCATCGGGTCAAAGTGTGAGACCCGAGAGCCATCGGGGCGGTAGTCCACGCCGTAGTTCAGCTTGACCGTCTCGTACCAGTCGTTGGCTGAGGGAGTGGCAGACCAGCAGTCATTGCCGGTGACACGCGCCGGCTCCTCGTGATAGCTAGAGGAGCGATTGGGTAGCTGAAGCGAAGTGCTGGGTAGGTAGTAGAAGTTGTTGTTCGGATCAAACGCTTTGCTCCTGTCATCCTTTGCTCCTAGCGGTGTAGTCCCTTGGGGCGTGTGAGTGCCGTCATACTGTCGTGACACATGGTTAGGGACAAAGTCTATGATCACTCTCAATCCATGACGATGGCAGCGCTCTACAAAAGAGCGAAAAGTCTCTCGTCGCCTCATCGGCTCTCGTACGATGGTCGGATGCACGTCGTAGTAGTCGGTGATAGCGTAGGGCGAGCCTGCCTGCCCCTTGACGATGTCGGGGTGCTGGTCCGGACAGTCTGTCCAGCTATGCAAAGGCGTCTGGGTGGCGTGGCGTATGATCCCTATCGGCCACAGGTGAGAGACTCCTAGCGAAGCGAGGTAGTCAAGTGCTGCATCGTCAAAGTCTTCGAGCGTTCCCGTGCCGTTTTGCTCTAGAGTACCATGAGGCGTCAGCTGAGCGTGCGCTTTCTTATTACCCCATAGCCGTACTAGTGTGGAGTAGATGATGGTGCGCATAGCCTATGCTTTGCTCTGCTGTGAGAGTAGATCGATGATCTCTCTAAACTGCTCCTCCTCTTCGTACGCCTTGCTGATGAGCTGGTAGCCAATGTCAGAGATGATGTCTACGGGAGAGACATCGTAGGCGCTAAAGTGCGAGAGCAGGGGCGACTGGAGTACGACGTCGCATAGCTCTAGGTCGATAGTCACATTGGCACGCATCATAATGCGTATGAGACGGTCGGAGAGACGAAGTATGTTTTTCGTAGGTGTATTGTCCACCTCTGGGCTGAGGTTGATCCCGAGGAGGAAGTCGCACGACTCACGGATAGGACGTGCGGGGAGATTCATAAAGACCCCACCATCGACATACTGCTCGCTGTCGATGACAACTGGCTCGAAGAGGATCGGTATCGAGCAGGAGGCCACCACGGTAGAGGCTAGATCACCCTCTGTAAAGTCACGCGCCTCGGCTTTATTCAAGTTGGTCGCGATGATGTGCATGGGGATCGGTAGGTCTTCAATGCGCTCATGGCGTAGGGTCTCTTTGAGAAATTGTCGATACTTATTGGTCTTGAGCAGTGAGAGCCTTGGAGTAGTCAGCGAGGTCATATTCATGAAGCCAAAATTTGACGACAGGTCATAGATCTCCTCACTACTGTAGCCGTCTGCATAGAGAGCACCCATGAGCGAGCCGACGCTAGTCCCGGCGATGATGTTAGGGCGTACATTATGCTCCTCTAGAAAGCGAAAGATGCCAATGTAGGCTAGCCCGCGAGCACTGCCACCACAGAGAGCTAGACCGAAGGTGGGTCTACTGCCGTAGGTCCATGTGCGGACACGCTCTACCAGCTTATCGAGCGAAGTGGATATGAGGGCAGAGCCGCGCTCTATGAGACGCTCTCCCTGAGCTTTTAGATCGGAAGTGTTGAGTGCCATATCTAAGTGGTTGAGGGTTTTCTGCCCAGAGGCAGGTCTGCGAGCAACGTCGTCACTGGTGGCTCCGTAAAGGCACGACGTGAAGCGACCACCAGCTCCCACTCCTCGGCAAACTGCTGCTGCGTGAGCATGTGGTTACGATGTCCTGAGCGATCCATACGATCCAGGAGGTACCCCACGGTCAGCAGGTCGGGATCGACGGCTAGGTTGTAGTGTAGCTCCTTGTCATGAGAGCTATAGACGACCTCGATGATCAGCTCCTCCTCGAGTAGCTTGGCGATGATCTCACTGGTCTGATTGATCGGCAAGTGACAAGCCTCTGAGAGCGAAGGTATATCATGTGGCTCAGGCTCGGTGTGATCGAGGAAGCGCTGCACGATGTGAGCCATCACCAGAACCGTCAGGAAGTCTGAGTAGCGAGGGGAGACATTGGTTGCGTCCTTGGCGTAGGTAAAGTTCACCACATTCTGTATGGAGAAGCATAGCTTAGTACTAAAGAGCGTGATGGACCAGACCACCTGCAGCCATAAGAGCAAGAGCGGTATAGCTGCAAATCCACCATAGATAGCATTGTACTTAGAGATCCATAGGATACCGCTGACGTAGAGTGCCTGCAGGATTTGGAAGGCACTACCAGCTATGGCACCAGCGATGAGTGCTGGGAGGAACTTGACCCGGGTGTTAGGCAGTGCCATGAATATACCCGCAAACATAAAGATCAGGATGATGTACGGGAAGAGCTTGAGCATAAACTCCCACAGAGGCGTGAAGAGTATGTAGTCGTTGAACCACGTGTTCTTTATCGTCGCCATCATCACGGTCATTCCCGACGAGAGCGTCATCAGGATAGGCAGTAGCACGACCATCGTGATGTAGTCCGTCAGCTTACGTCCTATGGAGCGTCCTCGCGGCACCCCCCAGATCACGTTGAAGGTCTGCTCGATCGTGTTCAAGAGGAGGAAGATCGTGTAGAGAAACAGCACCAAGCCGACCCCTAAGAAAAGTCCTCCCTGTACCTGCCCTAGATAGTTATCCACAAAGCCCATCATCGTGTCTAGCTCGTTCTGATGCCCAGGCATATAGGTCATCAGAAAGTCATAGATGGTGCCTTGGAAACCAAAGCCCTTGGCAAAAGCTACAATAAGTGCGAGCATCGGCACGATAGAAAGAATCGTCCTGTAGGTCAGTGCCGAGGCATGGCGACTCAATCGTTGGTCCACATAGCCCTTGATGGCCATATAGAGAGCCTTGAGCGTATTGATGTAGAGCCGTCGAAAGCCTCGCACCTCCTGTGGCTGTATGTGCCACATATCGCTCGTGAGGAAGCGAACCACCTTGTAGGCTCCCACCTTGAGCTTGCGCACCCAGGTGGAGGGCTTGCGAGCGGCGTGCTCTACAGTTGTATCTTGCTTAGAGCTGGGGCATTTATGCTGTATAGAGTTGGTATGTTGTGGCATGAAGTTAGCGATACTATATTATATATGGTACGACAGGAAGGTGTGCTTTGCTGGGCATCACCTCGCCCGGCGCTGGCGAAGCGAATCATGGAGAGGACAGTAGGTCTATAAGCCGGGTTCTGTGCTACTCACGGGGAGTGGTGCTTGTCATTTATCTACGACACCCGTTGCCGAGTGCCTCTAGCAATCTACCCTCCGACTAGGACGAGCAGCCCTCATAGCGTCGGTATACTTGATCTTGCAACCCATAGTGTGTACAGCCAGTGGGTCACCCACACCGCTGGTGAGCTCTTACCTCACCTTCTCACCCTTACCCGGTGTGCCGAGGCACCTCTAGGCGGTCATTCTCTTCTACACGTCACCTACCCTCGCGGATAGCTCTCTGTTAGGGAGTATGGTACTCTGCGTTGCCCGGACTTTCCTCTCTCGCACGAGATGCGGAGCCGAGGCTCTCATCCAGTAGCGACAGCGACAAGCCGATCTACTGCCATATCCATGATACGTCACTGGGAGGCTCTCACCCTAGAGCGATGACCTCCACAAGTGCAAAGATACAAAATGAAGCGATTAGCACTGATCGCTCCTCCGCCCCTCAATTTCGCACATCTCTCGCATGACGAGCTATAGACGTGCCCTCTCGCTAATCCTAGCTTGTGGAGCATTATGGGGCAGAGTAGTCGTCTGATCTCTTCGTATCGTGCTGTCGCTTGTGTAGGGACGTGACAAGTCGCAGGGGCGTGGCGGCTACCCCTTAGGGTATAAGTCGAAGAGACCTTGTAGGGAGGAGGAGTGGGTGACTAAGTCGAAGAGACCTTGTGGGGGGGAGTGGCGGGCTGAGTGGCTAGATGCCGACGCCTAGCGACTGGAGGATCAGGTAGGTCATATAGGCTACGTAGACGGCGAGCAGGGCAATGCCCTCCTTGCGGCTGATCATAGCGCGTCCCATAACGTTGCTAAAGATAAAGAGGAGGAAGACAGCCACCAGCATCATTAGATAATCCAAGATCTGTATGCCAGCTGGTACTAGAGGCGTGATTGTGGCAGAGGCACCGAGGATGAAGAGGATGTTGAAGATGTTGCTTCCCACGACGTTGCCAATGGCTAAGTCTGGCTGACGTTTGACGGCTGCCACGACAGATGTGGCCAGCTCTGGTAGTGAGGTGCCGATGGCAACGATGGTGAGTCCGATGATTGCTTCGCTCACACCCCACGAGCGTGCTATACTAGAGGCATTGTCTACGAATAGACGTCCACCGAAGACCAGTAGCGCGAGTCCCCCGATGACCTTAGCGATAGAGATTAGCAGTGTCCTGGTTGCATGCTTTGCCTTAGACTTATCTGCGTCATCTTCTAGAGACGAGAGGTCAGGCTCGGGTGCCTTTTCCTTGGCCGCAGACATGAAGGCTAGATAAAGGTAGAAGATGAGGAAGCAGAGGAGCACGATGCCGTCACCACGATCGATGATGTTGCCCGAGAAGCCCCCCGTGAGGAGATTATCGCTCGCCATAACTAGACAGATGGCTGTGACCAGCATGGCGATCGGGATGTCTCGCTTCATAGCGTCGTGCGTCACACGGATCGGGTAGATCATAGCACTGACGCCTAGGATGAGCAGGATGTTGGCGATGTTACTTCCCACCACGTTGGCGATGGCTATGTCAGGCTTGTTGGCTAGCGCCGAAGTGATGCTCACGACTAACTCAGGGGCTGAGGTGCCAAAGCCTACGATCGTGAGACCGATCACCAGCTGGGACACACCTAGTCGCTCAGCGATCGTCACAGATCCATTGGTGAGGAAGTTGGCCCCAGCCGTGATCATGACCAAACCCAAGATGAGCAGTAAGAAGTAGAGTAGTATTGACATAATGCCTAAGATATTAAGGTGTAGTACACGTTTACCAGCCTCCAGTGGCACCGCCACCACCGCCTGAACCGCCGCCGAAGCCTCCGCCACCGAAGCCACCACCACCGAAACCGCCACCGCCTCGTCCGAGAGAGCTACCGATGATACCGCCGAGTATAGCTCCGCCTAGAGCAGAGTTACTCTCTTTGTAGATAGTCTCGTCTGTGTGATGGTCTTGATCGCAGTAGAGACAGTGATACTCCTGACGATGGATGTAGGCGATATGCCGATCAGTAGAGCGCAGTCGGCGCGTACCGGTGTGCTGTAGTGCATAAGTCCCGCAGTGCGGACAACGCTTGTAGGGGGAGCTTCCAGCCACCTCGCCATAACGCTCTACGGCACCACAATTATCACACTGCTTGACGAGGTAGTGCACACTGCCGAGTCGCTCCTCCAGCTGCTGTGCAGGCGTGAGTAGCGATAGCTTAGCCGTGTCAGAGAGAGTCTGTAGCTTGCTCTGGTGGCATGTGCGACAGATGAGTGCCTCCTGAGAGAGCCGATGGCGCAAGATCGCGTAGAGAGCGAGGAGTACGACGATGGCTCCCGCTATCAAGAGGAAGCTCCCACCGATCATAGCGATCAAAGCTATGAATATGAAGCTTACGATCTGCCTGTTGAGTCGCTTGACACGCTGCTCCGGAGCTGTCTGCTCGTCTTTGTAAGAGACCAGCATGACGACACAGAGGATCAGCACCAAGAGGACTACCAATCCATTGAATACGCCATCCGCTACTTGATCCTCCTCGGCACCATCTGTGCGCGTCGCCCCCTCGTAGTTTGCCGTGATCGTCTCTTGTATCGCCTGCACGCCAGAGAGGATACCTGTACTATAGTCTCCACGCTTGAAGTGTGGTGCCATACGATGAGCGATGATCTGACTACAGAGGGCATCTGGTAGCACGCCCTCTAGTCCGTAGCCCGTCTCGATGCGTATCTGACGACTATCTAGCGAAATGAGCATGACAAAGCCACTATTGTCTATCTTAGAGCCCACGCCCCAGCCACGAAGTATCTCTCGTGCGAGATCTTCGATAGAGCCACTCTGACCGATGGAGGGGAGGGTGATGACGACCCCCTCCACGCCATGTATCTGGCGCATGCTTAGGATCGTCTCGTTGATTCGTTGTCGCGCTTCGGGCTCGATGATGTGCGCTACGTCGGAGACAAACTGCGTGCTGTCTTGTAGCTGTACGTTTGGGATATCCTCCCACGAGACAGCCTTCTGGGCAGGTAGTGCCCAAAAGGATAGCAGTAGTCCGAGAAAGAGTAGGGTGCGCTTCATGGGGGAATTAGAGATTAGAGATTAGAGGTTAGAAGGAGAGGAGGTCTAGTCTCACTAGTGCCAATAGTGGCTCTAGTGATTCTAGTGAGATCTTCTCTCCAACCTCTAACAACTAAAACTTAACTTGAGGAGCTTGCTCCGCACCAGCCTCTGCCTGGAAGTAAGGACGCTGACGGAAGCCAAAGATACCAGCACAGACATTCGTCGGGAAGTGACGTATCTTCGTATTGTACTGCTGTGCCTGGTTGTTAAAGTCCATACGGGCCGTCGTGATACGGTTTTCCGTACCCTCTAGGCTCGCTTGTAGCTGGCGGAAGTTTTCGTCTGCCTTGAGCTCGGGGTAACGCTCCACGACAACCATCAGTTTGCTCAGCGCACTGGTTAGGTCTCCCTGAGCTTGCTGGAATTGATTGAGTTGCTCTTGAGTCATCCCCTCGCCAGATGGGACGATGGGCTGTGAAGCCTTAGCGCGGGCGTTGATCACTCCCTCGAGGGTCTCACGCTCATGAGAGGCGTAGCCTTTGACCGTCTCCACAAGATTGGGGATGAGATCGGCACGGCGCTGGTATTGGTTCTCCACTTGGCTCCACGAGCTGTTGACCTGCTCGTCTAGCTTCACGAGCGAGTTGTACTGACCCACGCCCCAGAAGACTAGGAGCAGTACGACCGCCACGATGATAATTGTGATCGTCAGACCACGACGTGACTTGGTGGCTGTAGATTGATTTGTCATAGTATTAAGTATTTGTTTGTTAGTGAGTTCGTTGATTAGAGTAACTCGATGCGCTCCTCCGATACTTTGCGTCCGCAGTAGTGACAGCGTAGTACCTCGTGCTCAGCATCTATCAGGTGAAAGTGCGTACGCACGGGCTCGTTGTTTGTGATACACTTAGCATTGGGGCACTTGACGAAGCCAATGATCTCCTCGGGCAAGTGTAGCGTCCGCTTCTCCACCACCTCGTAGTCCTTAATTATATTGACATGCACATCAGGGGCGAGGAGTGCTATACGGCTTGCCTCCTCATCGGAGAGCATCCGTCCGGAGATCTTGATGATCCCCTTCTTGCCTAGGTAGCGACTATCTAAGTTGTTGCCTATCGTGATAGGCTCCTCCATACCTTCGAGCTGTAAGAGGTGGGCTATCTTAAAGAGCTTTCTGGGGGGAATATGATCTATCACGGTGCCATTGCAGATGGCTGTGACCATCATCCCCTCTTGCTGCTTGATTAGAGCTTTCTGAGACTTAGCATTCATAGTGTGTGGTGTGTTACTTATCAACTTCTATACCGAGCACCTCGCAGAGTATCGACTGACGTATGTAGAGTCCGTTCTGAGCCTGGCGAAAGTACTCCGCCTTAGGACTGCTATCCACATCGATCGCAATCTCATTGACACGGGGTAGGGGGTGGAGGATGCGCAGATTGTCCTTAGTGCCTTGTAGCATCTCCTTATTGAGTATGTAGACATCCTTGACACGCTCATACTCCTCCATATCGGTAAAGCGCTCTCGCTGCACCCTAGTCATGTAGAGAATGTCGGCATCGGCGATCACCTCAGGGGTAAAGAGCGAAGTCTCCTCATAGCGTAGATGATGCTCATCGCAATACTGTCGGTACTCCTCAGGGAGTCGCAACTCAGGTGGTGCGACAAAGGTAAAGCGAGGTGAGAAGAAGCGCATCCCCTCTATGAGCGAGTGGATCGTACGTCCGAAGCGCAGGTCACCCACCATCACGATGTGTAAATCCTCGAGCGTGCCCTGTGTAGAGCGGATCGTGTAGAGGTCGAGGAGCGTCTGCGAGGGGTGCTGATTGGCACCATCGCCGGCGTTGACGATCGGCACGGGCGAGACCTCTGTGGCATAGAGCGCAGCACCCTCTAGGTAGTGCCGCATGATGATCACGTCGGCATAGTTAGAGACGATGAGTAGGGTGTCCTTGAGCGACTCGCCCTTTGTCGAGCTGCTGGACTTAGGGTCGGAGAAACCGATGACTCGTCCGCCCAACCTATTGACGGCCGTCTCGAAGCTCAGTCGGGTACGCGTCGATGGTTCGAAAAACAAGGTGGCACCCACCATCCCATCCATTAGATGGCGATTAGGATTGGCCTCAAAGAGTGTAGCGCGATCCAAGATACGTAGTATATCTTGCTCATCACACTGCTCGATAGATACGATATGCTTCATCATAAGGCACAGGCTATATTCATTTCATCCGTAAAGGTACAAAAAAGGAAGAGACTACAGAGAAGCCTGCTCA
>CAMCJO010000005.1 GCA_945875135.1 uncultured Porphyromonas sp. | reverse complement strand
AAAAACTCAATCTGGTCGTCCTAAGTCAGCTCGTGGGCTTTTTCAACAGTCTCTTTCTGACTTTTATCGGACAGCAATAATAGTTATATTACTTACGAGTCAACTTTTTTCAGGGTAAGACAAGTAGTGTGA
Organism: uncultured Porphyromonas sp.; assembly: GCA_945875135.1. Taxonomy (GTDB): domain Bacteria; phylum Bacteroidota; class Bacteroidia; order Bacteroidales; family Porphyromonadaceae; genus Porphyromonas. Next base: position 17,448 of record CAMCJO010000005.1, on the reverse strand, counting down.
AGACGGAAAAAGCCCCACGTCTGACGAGCAGAGCGTGGGGCTTCTGATAGTTGCAGCTTGACGAGACTATTACTTAGTTGGTAGTCTCTTTAGGCTGGTCGGTTGGGTATGCTAGATGCCTAGCTGCTTCTTGACCTGCGCCGTGATATCAACAGCTGAAGGAGCCATATAGAGCATCATCGAGGCCTCCATAACATAGGTGTAGCCACCTGCGTCGCCTACCTTCTTGATAGCCTCTACAATCTTCTGCTGGATGGGTGCCATGAGGGTAGCCTGCTGCTTCTCCATGTCTTGCTGCATAGCTTGATAAGAGCGCTGGATGCGGTTTTGCAGATCAGCTAGTTCCTGCTCGCGACTCTTGAGGAGAGCGTCAGAGAGTCCCTCCTTGTCCTTCATATAAAGCTCGAGCTTCTTTTGATACTCGTCGTTCATCGTCTGCATCTCTGCCGTGTACTTTTTGTCTAGCTCTTGGAGACGATCCTGAGCGACCTTCATATCAGGCATAGCGGTGAGGAGCTCCTGAGAGTTGACGACTGCTATCTTCTGCTGAGCCGTAGCTACGACAGGTAGCAAGAGTAGGAGTAGGGTTAGAAACAGATTCTTTGTCTTCATTGTTCTGTATTTAAGTTATTGATAATGCGTATGTATAGGGTTAGCGCTTGCGCCCATAGCCTAGCTTCTCTAGGACCTGATCGCTGATGTCGATAGATGGATTGGCAAAGACGATGCCTGCCGTAGAGCGGTCGAGGACTAGCTGAAATCCGCTCTGCGAAGCGATCTCCTTGATCGCTTGCCATATCTCGTCCTGTAGTGGCTTAACCATCTTAGAGCGACGCTCGAAGAGCTCACCCTCGGGGCCGAAGTACTTGCCCTGTAGCTCGGTGGCCTGCTGCTCGGTCTTGACAATCTCCTCCTCCCGCTGACGCTTTTGCTCGGCTGTGAGGAAGACGAGGTCGCTCTGATACTTCTTATAGAGCGTCTCAGCCTTGTCTTGAAGTGTCTTGACTTCCTGCTGCCAACGCTTAGAGACGGTCTCGAGCTGCTCATTCATCATCTCATAGTTGGGGATGTTCTTGAGGATATACTGCATATCCACAAGCGCAAACTTCTGTGCTGATGCTCCCAGCGTCAGAGCTAGGAGGAGTGTGAGGAGATATAGATGCTTTCTCATAATATAGATGTTTAGAAGGTCTGTACTAGTGTATATAGATGGCTCGGGTACTTGTTTGTTTAAGTGGAGCAAGCCTCGTACTCATACGCTAAGGGGACTAAAACTCCTGACCCATGATGATATGTATGTTGCTACCGCCACGCTGTGAGGAGCCGTCAGGCTTGTCAAAGCCATAGCCCCAGTCGAGTCCGAGCATACCTAAGAAAGGTAGCGTAATACGGAAACCGACACCGGCCGAGCGTTTGAGATTGAAGGCGTTGAAGCTGCTGATGTCTCGCCACGCATTACCTGCCTCGAGGAAAGCGACGCCCCATACGTTGTACTGCCCCTCAAAGAGAATGGGCACACGTAGCTCAGCCATCATACGCATATAGGCATAGGCGTAGTCATAGTTGCCACCAGCGATCGATCCGTTGCTATATCCACGTAGCGGGATGGTCTCGTTGAGGAAGTTGCCTACATAGCCGCTCATGTTGTCTCCACCCATGTAGTAAGTGCCAAAGGGAGAACGCTTAAACGGCGTGTAGTGTCCGATGAAGCCTGCGTCTAGACGCGTCATAAGGACTGGCGTATACTTCACCGTGAGAGGGTTCATGAGTGGGGTAAAGACCTTGCCCGAGAACTTCCACTTGTGGTACTCTACAAAGCGGTAGCGATCCTCTGACTTGAGGTTGATATTGGAGTAGTCGATGCCGTCCCAAAGGGAGTATGGAGGCGTGGCACTGACTGACAGCGTAAAGGATGATCCACGACGGGTGTAGATCGGATTGTCGATTGAGTTACGCGAGAGTGCCAGCGTGAGGCTTATGTCGTTAGCATGCCCATTGTGGAAGCCCTGGAAGGTCTCGTAGACCCAATCACGGAGGTAGTAGTGGGTATAGTTGAGCGTAGCATTGACGTTAAACCAGTTGTCAGGCCAGTTGAGTCGCTTACCGAAGCCGACCGTGGCGCCGAAGATGTGCATGGACTGGTTGGGGTTGTAGGAGTTTTCCATCAGCGACTGCCTATAACCACCATCGTATCCATAGCCACCATAACCGTAACCACCATAGCCACCGTATCCGCCATAGTAACCTGGGTAGTAACCCATACCCTGCGTACGATTATTATAGTAGCGGGTATCGATAGCGGTCTGCATGGAGTAGAAGAGAGATGCCGTAAAGAAGTTCGGACGCTTGCCACCAAACCAGGGGTCGGAGAATTGTAAGCTAAACGAGTGATAGTAGCGACCATTACTCATCGCGTTGAGGGAGAGGGTCTGGCCATCGCCCTGCGGTATGAGACCACGATACGCCTTCGGGTGGAAGAGGTTGTAGATCGAGAAGTTGGTAAAGTTGATACCCGCACGCCCGATGATACCCGCCTGAGACCAACCGAAGGAGAGCTCAAACTTGTCATTGTTTCTGCGCTGCAGCGAGTACTCTATATCTACGGTACCCTCTTGCGGGTTGGGGATTGGCGTGGGGAAGCTCTTCTCTGGATCAAAGTGCCCGAGCTGGTTGAGCGTCATCCAGGAGTTCATCATATCCTCCTTGCTAAAGAGCTTGCCAGGCTTCGTAAAGAGCTCACGACGCACTACCTCCTCGTAGATGTCGTGGTTACCACGTATGATCACCTTGTCGATAGTAGCCTGTGGCCCCTCGACAATGCGTAGGTCAAGCGATACGGAGTCGCCCTCGACGTATGTCTCTACGGGATCTATGCCTGAGAAGATATATCCATTGTTGTAGTAAAGGTTGGCGACAGCATCGTCCTCGACATAGAGACGCTTCGTAAGGCGATCCTGGTCATACACATCACCATGCTGCATGCCGAGCATAGCCTCTAGGAGCGGTGTGGGGAACTTCGTATTGCCCACGAAGTTGATATCCTTGATATAGTAGCGGCGCCCCTCGGAGATGTTGATGAAGATGTCGATCTGCTTGTCGTTTTTCGGATTGCGGGCGATAGAGTCTGACAGGATCTCAGCATCACGATAGCCCGCCTTGTGGTAAGCGTTTAGGATGTTGTGCAGATCCTCACGATAGACGTCTTGGATGAATTTCTTGCTCTGGAAGAGCTCTAAGATGGAGTTCCACAGATTGCCACGATTGAGTCGGAAGGTCTCGTTCGTCTTCTTCATCGCCTTGCGCAGATCTGTGTCAGAGAGTGCTTTATTGCCCGAGAAGTAGATGTTAGCGATCTTCGTCTTGTACTTCTTATCGACCGTGATGCCGAGCTTGACATACCCTTCACGAGAGAGGTCAGGCTGCTGATCGAAGGTGACCTCCATCTCGCTATACCCCTTCTCATTGTAGTACTTCTGTATCAGCTGCTCCGTACGATCTAGCACATTGGGCGAGAGCTGCATACTCTCTCGTAGGCCTGTCTTGGTCTGCAGGTCTTCCTGCTCCGACTTCTTGATGTTGTGGAAGGTCACCGAAGCGATACGAGGATGCTGCTCCAGCTGCACCTCTAGCCAAACCTTGTCTCCCACATACTTAGTCACCAGCACACGTGCATTGGCAAAGGTGCCATTGCGTGTGAACTGCTGCACCACAGCCGTTGTAGCAGCTCCTGGTATCTCTATGCGCTCCCCTATCTTGAGGCCAGTATAGCCTAGCAAGACCTCCTGATCATATCCCTGTGCACCCGTTATGGTCACACCCGCAATGGTCTTGGTGACGGGACGAGCGTAGTCGATCGGGGGCGCGTAGACTGTATCGGCAGGAGTAGTAGCAACTTGTGCGCTCACAGAGGTGACTGCGAAGAGCGCTATAAGTGCGAAGAGTATGTTGTGATATCGTTGCATTGTCATCATTAAGAGATCAGATGGGGTCTGTGATATATGGGTCTGTGTTTTTACTGAAGCACTTTGCCAAAGCGTCGCTGGCGTGAAGCATAGTCTGCCAGTGCCTTGTCGAGCTCTGCCTCATCAAAGTCCGGCCACAATGTATCTGTGAAGTAAAGCTCTGTGTATGCTGATTGTAATAGGAGAAAGTTCGAGAGTCTCTGCTCTCCACCTGTACGAATGAGCAGGTCGGGCATCGGCATGCCACTGGTGTATAGGTAGTCATTGATCAGCTCGGGACGAGCCAGATCATCGTTGCTGAGTCGTCCGGACTGTACATCCGCAACGATATGTCGTATCGCCTGGCTAACCTCAGTGTAGGAGGAGTAGCTGAGTGCTACACATAGGGTGATACGCTGACCACCCTTCGTCTGCTCCATAGAGTCTCTAAGCTGCGCGGCTGTCTCGGCGGGAAGCTGGTCTATATCTCCAATAGCTCGTAGTCGCACACCCTCCTTGATGAAGCGTGGCGTGTACTCGTGGAGTCCCTCTGCGAGGAGCTGCATGATATAGCTCACCTCGGGCTCTGGACGATTCCAGTTTTCTGTACTGAAGGCGTAAACTGTCAGATACGGGATGCCTCTGTCTGCTACGGCTGAGAGAGTTCGCTCCAGCACATCGGTACCCTGCTTGTGACCGTAACTGCGAGACAAGTCTCTGCGCTGCGCCCAGCGACCATTACCATCCATGATGATAGCTATATGCTGTGGTGTCTGTTCTTTCATCATTTAGGTGTCTGCCAGTTAGGGTAGTTATCCGATCCGTGACAGGGTTCGCTACGTTTGCCAAATTCATAGGTGATACTCACGATCAAGCCTATCGTGGCATCGCCCCCCTTGATCCAGTCCACCGGCATCCCGTAGGGGTTGTTGAGCCAGCCCGTCTGCTCTGTGGGGGTGTCCAAATGAGAACTAATGTAGTAGATGCCCTGCAGTGCAGCGATCAGGTTAAGTCGATTGCGGAGCTTGTACTTGATGCCTGTCTTGATGCCTGCGCCTGGCAGGAAAGCCATCTTATGCGCCGCCAGGGTCGTGCCGACACTAAGCCCGGCACCTATATAAGGTACCAGAGAGCGGGTCTGCAGATAGCGAAACTTGTCGCTATAATGAGCAAAGTTGTACTCCACCCAACCATTCAGAGCTAGCAGCTGAGAGGCTCCACGGGTAGCTTTGTCAGCCACCCTAGCCTGCGGATAGTCTGTCTGCGCATAGCGACAGTCGAAGGGAAGGAAGCTGTAGCCGAGTTCGCCCGAAAAGGCTAGTCTGAAGTTGTGATTGTAGCGAAAGACTACCCCTCCCGTTCCTCCTATCGGCACAAAAGGGATACGTCTATTAGCATCTCCCAAATAGGACGCTGCACCCACATATCCTCCCATCTCATAGCGATACTCCTGCGCCGTCAGCGAGACAGTACAGAGCATCAAGAGGAGAGATGCCAGAAGGCAGGAGCGAGTCGGCATAAGTCTACGAGGGTATACTTACTTAAAGCGTATCGGCTGTCCAATCCAAAGCGTAGGCGTAGCGCCCTTGATCCCTCCGAAGAGGTAAATGCGTCCATCATCGCCACGGTAGAGTGCTAAGCCTTGTTGATGCTTCTGCCCCTTCTCATAGTAGAGCGATGGGAGTATAGACTCTTCCGTCAGCTGCTGCCACATGGCGCCGTAGTTGAGAGATACGTAGGCACGCATAGCAGGCTGCTCCGCTTGCTTAGGTCGAGCCGCTGGCTTGATAAGTAGTATAGTGTGGTCTTGAGGCTCATAGACCATCGCTCCAGGTAGGTTGCTCGGCCAGATCTTGCTCACGACACCAGCATCGTGCGGTGTGAGCCAGTCAAGGCCATTGGAGGTGCTGTAGACAAGAGCCGTCGTGTCAGCGACAGAGCCACCGACTAGGAGTGCTACTGGATGATGCTCTACAATAAACGAGAGACGGGCATTTTGCTCTAGAGGAAAAGCCTTTGGGACTCGTATGCCTCCCTCACTATTAAAGTGTATCCCATCAGCAGACTTCACAGCTATGAGGGGCTTATTCTCCCCTCTATGGTATAGATTGCCCAAGAGATAGGATGCTTTACCAGGCAAAGCATTGCTCTGCGCCCAGTCTCCTCCATTCGCATGGTCGTAGTAAGCCTGCTGGCCATTTTCCTGTAGACAGAGGATCGCATCGCGGCCACCCTGCTCCACGATATCTACGATGGGTGAGTCAAGCGTCTTAGATATTGTCAACTCTTGCCATAGCTCTGGCTCCTTATGTGAGGCACGCCACAGATGACTCTCGCTGGTAGTACGTGTGAAGTAGTAATAAGCCTCGCCATTGTCCACGAGACGGCTCAGCACGATGTCCTCACTCGTAGCAGAGGCTGGTGCTGGGTGTGCAGACTTCGTCCAGGTGTGGGTGTAGGGATCACGATCGTAGATGTTTATCTTGAGCTGATACTCCTTAGTCAAGGTAGCGTTCTTACGATGCTGCATGACGATGCGGACTCCCTCAGCATGCTTCGACATATTGACGGTATCTAGTCCAGACTTAGAGGACTGCTCGACACCTCCTATGTACACCTTAGGGAGTGCGTCAGGCGATGCCACAATCTGTAGCTTGACCGTCCCGATTTTAGTTCCCTTAGGTAGTGGGCGGGCGTTGTATATCAGTCCTTTGCGATGATCTATGGAGAAGAGTGTCTTCTCCAGCTCAGGGACAGACTTGTCACTCATCTTGAGTTCTGAGATCAGTACGCTCTCTATCCGAACATCCTCGACAATCGACTTGCGCTGGCAGCTAGGTAAGCTGATCAGCGGTAGCAAAGCTACAGCGAGGAGTAGGTATCTATGGAGTGATTGTATAGTACGAGTCATATAGAATTGTTGATATGAAGACAAAGATACTACTTCCCACGAAAATAGAGGTCAGACTTTAGAGGTTTGAGGTTAGAAATTAGAGGTTAGAGACGTGTGGCGATTTGTAGCCGTTCCCGTTGAAACCATGACGCTGTAGCCTTTAACACATAGGACGCATGACCGTGCGTCCCTACAGCGGTTACACGTCTCTAATCTCTAACTTCTATCCTCTAAAGTCTAATGCGACACATGCACCCGCTTTGTGGCGGGAGCCATCGTCAGTCTTTCCTGCACGCGCTCGGTCACTGCCGTGGCTAACTCAGCGAAGTAGTGGCTCATCACCTGGTCACTCTGCGCTGCTATCGGCTCTCCGGCATCGCCCGCCTCGCAGACACTCTGCACGAGCGGGAGCTGGCCCAGGAGCGGTATGTTAAACTGCTCAGCCAGTCGCTTACCACCGTCACGACCGAAGATATAGTACTTATTGTCGGGCAGCTCAGCTGGCGTAAACCAAGACATGTTCTCCACCAAACCGAGGATAGGCACATTGACCGGGTCTGTCTGGAAGAGGTTGATCCCCTTCATCGCATCGACGAGAGCCACCTCTTGCGGTGTGGTCACCACGATAGCACCCGTGAGCGGTAGCGTCTGGACTAGCGTCAGGGCTATATCTCCCGTCCCAGGAGGCATATCAATGAGTAGGTAGTCCAGCTCTCCCCAATGTCCCTCTGTGAGGAGCTGCTTGAGCGCATTCGAAGCCATCGTGCCGCGCCATAGGAGTGCTTGATCGGGACGTACGAAGAAGCCGATCGAGAGCATCTTGATACCCTCTGTCACCACAATGGGGGCGATACGATCCTTGCCGTCGACCTCCTCAGCGACAGGACGAGCATCCTCACAGTGAAACATCTTCGGCATCGACGGTCCATAAATATCGGCATCGAGAAGCCCTACTTTGTAGCCTTGGCGAGCCAAAGCCACGGCGAGGTTGCTCGTGACAGTGCTCTTGCCGACGCCTCCCTTGCCACTAAAGATGGCGATCGTATTAGAGACCATCGGGAGCGGGTTCTCTACCTCAGGCTGCTCAGGTTCTTCTCTAAAAGTTGCCTTGATACGTCCCGCCACATCTGCCTCTGCATCGAGGAAGGTAAGGATAGCGGTCTCAGCCGCTTTGACCACGGAGCGAGCAAAGGGGTCTCGCACACGGGGAAAGTGTAGCGTCAGAGAGATCTGTCGTCCCTCTATCTGTATGTCGTCAGTCACGATGCCAGAAGAGACAATGTCCGTACCCGTACCTGGGTAACGCACATTGCGTAGCGCATCGAGGACCTGCTCGGTTGTATAGCTATTCATATCTTGTTTCTGTTTTTGGGTCTAAGCTTTTATTCCTCCTGAGCAAATGCTTGCTCCACTTGGTGCAAGAGTCCTCCTGGTACTTGCGACCAACTGGTATAGTCATCATGCTCCGGCTCACACTCGGGCTCTAGCCATTGCTCGCGCATAGGTAGAGCGAAGCGGATATACTTGATCATCTTACCTCTGCCCAGCCACTGCTTCTCGTAGTGAGTCAGAACGCGCGGTATGCCATACTGTGTCAGCAGCTGCTCCTCTTGGTAGAGATCAGACAGTGCCACTAGGGGCTGGATATCATTCACCTCCAGCAGACTCAGCGTGTACTCATAGAGGAAGGTGCTATCCGTCTTAAGATGCACCAGCCCGTCAGGCTTGAGATAGCGATTGTAACTAGTAAAAAAAGCCGAAGAGAGAAGTCTAGCACGAGTCCGCTTCATCTGCGGATCGGGGAAGGTGATCCACAGTTCACTCACCTCCCCTGGAGCAAAGGCCAGCGGCAACAGATTGATATCGGTACGTAGGAACGCAGCGTTGGAGAGACCTTTGTCCAACGCCTCCGTAGCACCATGCCACATACGCGCTCCCTTGCGGTCTACTCCGATATAGTTGTGGGTGACATCTTGCTGAGCCAGTGCGACCGTGTACTCGCCTCGCCCGCAGCCCAACTCTAAGATGAGCGGGCGGTCCTCGTCAAAGGCTCGCTCGCTCCACCCTCCAGCTATTTGTCCTGCCACCTCTGGGGAGGAAAGCTCTGCATAGCCATACTCATACACATTGGGATAGCTATGCAGATCGGCAAATTTCTCCAGTTTACGTCTAGCCATAGGCGTACCTCAGTATCGATTACGTCTACTCCTCATCAGTATCGATTACGTCGACTAGCCCCTCCTCGGCATAGTAGTCGTAGAGCGTGGAGATCAGGTCATACGCATCATCTTCGTGCATCTTGACACCCATATCTTCGCTCAGGCGACCAGAGACAAAGTTGACCATCTCATCTATATCGAGATAGCCCTCCTCATCATTTACCCCCTCGGAGTACTCGTCACAGAGATCCATGACGTAGAGAAAGATCTCGTCATCATCATACTCCTTGACAAAGGAGGGATCTAGATGGTTGCGCAGATACTGGATCGCATTGCGATCGAGCTGCTCAAAGTCTATGTCTGCCATGATACTATATATTGTATAGGTTATAAGTCTGCGACCGGTTCACATCACTTCAGCGACTTGTAGAAAGCCTCTAAGAGTCGTCCCGCCCCCACAAAGGGAGTGATACGATTCTCCAGAACCTCGTGTTCTATCGTCTCTTGGAGCTGCTTGACCTGCTCATTATCGTAGAAGGAGCGACGCAACTCCTCGTTGACCGTCTCATACATCCACCACTTCTCCTGGCGACGACGATTATAGTCAAAGTAGCCACTCTCCTTACTCGTCTGGCGATACTCATCGATCATATCAAAGATCTCCTTGATACCTATCCCCTTCAGACCTGAGTAGGTCATAACCTTCGGCTCCCAGCCCGACTCGGTAGCGGGAAAGAGCTGGAGTGCGTTGCGAAAGTGCTGCGCCGCAAGACGAGCCTTGTCTACATTGTCACCATCAGCCTTGTTGATGATAATCCCGTCAGCCATCTCCATGATACCGCGCTTGATGCCTTGTAGCTCATCGCCAGTACCAGCTAGCTGAATCAGGAGGAAGAAGTCGACCATCGAGTGGACAGCCGTCTCACTCTGCCCTACGCCCACCGTCTCAACGAAGACCGTATCAAAGCCTGCTGCCTCACAGAGGATAATGGTCTCACGCGTCTTGCGCGCCACACCACCCAGAGAAGAGCTACTAGCACTCGGACGGATGAAGGCACGCTCCTCACGAGAGAGCCGCTCCATACGGGTTTTGTCGCCTAGTATACTCCCCTTAGAGATCTCACTACTGGGATCGATCGCCAGCACAGCCAGCTTGTGCCCCTGCTTAATGAGATGCATGCCGAAAGCATCTATCGATGTACTCTTACCCGCTCCAGGCACGCCAGTGATACCGACACGCATCGACTGCCCACTGTAAGGTAGGCACCCCTCTAGTATCTGCTGCGCCTTGAGCTGGTGATCATGACGTGTACTCTCGACGAGCGTCACGGCACGAGCTAGGAAAGTGCGATTGCCCGCCAAGATCTCCTTGATATAACGCTCCGCCGAGTAGTCCTCACGCTGCACCCGTTGTTGGCGCAGATAAGGATTGACCATAGGCTGAGCAGAGACACCTTTATTCACCTTGAGACCCGCATACTGAGGGTCATTTTCAGGATGATCATTCGTGAGCATATCGGGGAGGTTAGAGGTTAGAGGTTAGAGATCAGAAATTAGAGGTCAGAGGTTAGAGGTCAGAGTTTAGTAGTAACTTCAGCTAACAGCCAACAGCCAATAGCCAAAGGCCAACGGCTAACAGCCAACATCTACCGCTTAGGTATGACGATCAGGACATTGCGTAGCGGAGCGTTCGGATCATTCAGCAGCAGGTCAAAGTTTGCCTTAAGTGCCCCACGAGAGCGATCAGCTCCCTCTAGATTCAGGCGATAACGTATCTCGACGCTTTCGCCGGGAGCAATCGTCTTGGGATAGTCTAAGATGGTCAGGAAAGCTGTATTGCTCTCTGCAGAGTAAACATGCATCGGAGCCTTGCCATCATTCTTTAGAGCCACTGCTCCCTCATATACCGTCTCTTCTGGAGCTAAGTCCGTAAGACGCTGATAGGTCTTTAAGTCTGCAAGCGGTGCTGCTGCCCCCTTGTCAAAGTGCGGGGGCATCACAAGACGTACCATCACCCCACCCGAGAGGTCAGGCTCACCATCCTGCGTTCGCACAGTGATACCTATCCACCCTTTGTGAATGCCGGGAGCCACCGATCCATCAGTATGCGCCGTCAGGAAGATTTCCTCAGGCTCATAAGCTGCCAGTGTGGCTTGGCTTATACTACTAGATAGGAAGCTGGGTAGCGTATCCAGAGACACCTCTAGAGGCCTACTCGTCGGATTATTGAGCATCAGACGGATCGTGTTCTCCTCGCCTGCTGGCTGCAGTGGGAAGTCTAGAAAGAGGTTGCTCACCTGTAGTGCGCCAATCTCTTGCTGGTAGCGTGCATTCGTTGGAGTGGGTCTACCGAGTGTAGCTACGTTTCCCTTGATCGTCAGCTTGATAGGCTTACTCGGATCTACAGAGGTGTAGACACGCGTATACTTAACGAAAGAGCCTGGACGATTTAGCGGATTATAGGTGATCAAGATAGGTATCGAATCACCAGGAGCTACAGCCGTACGATCGTAAGTAGGCGTCGTACAGCCACAATCTGTATTGACACGCAGTATAACCATCTGCTGGTCAGACACGTTGTGCAGGGTGAAGCTGTGAGACACCGTGCCCCGCTCCTCAGCAATCGTACCGAAGTTGTGTATTGCTGCGAGCGAGTCGATCATCTCTGCCGGCCGTTGCGCACGCACTACCCCTAGAGTAGCCGTGAGGCAAAGCAGGAGAGCCAGCATTCTTCTTGTTGTAGCCATAACTATCTATCTTAGTTTGCTTGAGGCACGCTCCTCCACCCCATCGCCTTCGTGATGAAGGCTGTGGGGCTGTAGCGTATGTCGCCTCAAGTGACTATAAGACTTCTCTCGGTAGTACAACTACTCGACGACGCCCTTGATGCGTAGTATGTAGCTACCATCCTTACCATTGCTATAGATAGAGATGGTCTTGACAAATTGCCCAGGGCGTCCTGCAGGATTGTAGGTCACCTTGACCGTTGTAGTCTTACCTGGAGCGATAGGAGCTGTCTCGAACTCAGGCTTCGTGCAGCCACAAGAGGCTACGACACGAGTGAGGACGAGCGGAGCATTACCTGTATTCTTGATCGTGAAGGTATGGCTCACAGGACCGTCTACCTCCTTGATACTGCCAAAGTCAAACTCCGTCTCCGTAGCTGTGATCTGGGCACCAGACGGCTTGCTTGTGTTCTGCTTATCCTGAGCTCCAGCTAGCGTAGCACAGAGTAGGAGGATCGTTGTAAGGATTGCAATGCGTTTCATAACTTTGTTGTCTAAGATTATGTTCATAGTTAGTGTATTAAGCACAAGGGGATAGCTACACCACACAGAGCTCACTCGCTCTACACGGATAGACCCCTCCGCTCTGCAAATGTACTCTTTTTTAGTCATACAAAGGCTATACCACTCCACAATTCACCATTTCAGCACGCCAAAGTGTCTATCGGGAGCGGAGTGACAACCCGTCAAAAAGCTAGTAGACATCGGCAAAGCCCAGAAGCATCGAAAGAGATCGGACGCCACTGACGTAACGCACTTCTCCTTTCCCCCATTCGTTGGAGGCAATACTCCCCCACCTCTGCGATCCAATCTACTCTCCACATGGATATCCTCAAATCCCTACGTGGGAATTTCTAAATTCCTAGGGAGGGACGAAATAAAACTTCGTGTCAGGGCCGACGCCTTATATACTATGAGCTCATCTACCTCCCTATTTCTCGTTTGTCGTTGTGTATACCTCCCGACAGAGCGACTATGATGCGTCAGCCCTGCCTAGGAAAATCCGATGCCAGCTCGCTACAATAATTCATAACTGACTACATATCGAAACGGCACCGTGTCGGGGAAAAGTGATTTCCACGTGGATATTTCGAAATGCCCACGTGGGGACGAAAAAATTCTTCGGAGGAATGAAATGAAACTTCGGAGGAATGAAATGAAACTTCGGAAGAATCATTTCGCGCCCACGAAGAAAATAAAAGATACCCACGTGGAGATTTGAGATTCTCCACGTGGATATTCGAGAAAGGAGGGAATCGGACGAATTTCCCCGTAAAGATATGTAAATGGAGACTAGAGATTAGAAGTTAGAGATTAGAGGTTAGATATTAGAGACGGACAGCTATTTGTGGGTTCGCTCGGCTCTGGAGCAGACCGTCGGTGCGTCCATCCCTGTCAAAGCAAGACGTTGCTCTCTTTTGCCTCCTATGCTCCTTTGGCTTCAGACTGCAGGCTGTCAGGAAGCGATGGCACGTGACAAGTATACACCTACCCAAAGAGCGAGCAGGCCGATCAACACGCTACCCACAATATAGAGAATGGCTAACCCATAAGTGCCCTCACGAAACATGGCGTAGCTCTCTGCTGTAAAGGTCGAGAAGGTGGTGAAGCCACCGCAAAAGCCTGTGATAAAGAGCAACCGGAGGTGTGCGGTATCGCTACATAAGCCAATCAATAGACCTATGAGAAAGCAACCAACGACGTTGACCACGAGTGTGGCCAAGGGTATAGAGCTCGTATAGTGACGAGCTAGCAGGATGGCTGTGAGGTAGCGCAAGGCACTTCCGATGGCACCGCCTAGAGCTACGAGAAGAAACTGTTTGAGCATAATTCAATCTGAGTCGAAGTCCGTACCCTCATAAGACTGTTGCAAAAGTCAACAGTCTCCTCATAGGCTTATCTTGTAACCTTTGTCCTAGTCGCAAGATCCTCCAGACATCAATGATCAAAAAAAAATAGGTAGCACTCTCTCTGAACGGGAGAGTACTACCTATATATTTATAGGATGAGACATCCTGTCTCGCTAGTCGCTCAGCTTAGCACCGATGAACTGACGGTTGAGGCGTGCGATGTGGCTGATGGAGACACTCTTAGGGCACTCCAGCTCGCAGGCACGTGTATTCGTACAGTTGCCGAAGCCTAGCTCATCCATCTTAGCGATCATCGCCTTAGCACGCTTGTGCGCCTCAGCACGTCCCTGAGGTAGCAGAGCCAGCTGGCTCACCTTAGCAGAGACGAAGAGCATAGCGGAGCCGTTTTTGCAAGCAGCAGCGCAAGCACCACAGCCGATGCAAGAGGCTGCATCCATCGCTTCGTCAGCCTTGTGCTTAGGGATGGGGATTGCGTTAGCATCAGGTACACCTCCCGTATTGACAGAGACATAACCACCAGCCTGTATGATCTTGTCATAAGCAGAGCGGTCGACCATCAAGTCACGAATGATCGGGAAGCCGGCAGATCTCCAAGGCTCGACAGTGATGGTGTCACCATCCTTGAAGGTGCGCATGTGCAGCTGACAAGTGGTGATAGCACTGACAGGACCGTGTGGATGCCCATCGATATACATAGAGCACATACCGCAGATACCCTCACGACAGTCGTGGTCGTAGATAACGGGTTCCTTATCCTCGGCAATGAGCTGCTCGTTGAGTATGTCGATCATCTCAAGAAAAGAAGCGCTCTGAGGCACATCCTTGAGTGCATAGGTTTCAAAGTGTCCCTTCTCGCGGGGACCTCTCTGACGCCATACCTTGACTTTGATATTTATATTGTGATCCATTGCTATGATTATCTACAGGGTTGCTTAGTTCTTATAGTTACGCTGGAGACGCTCGGTGAATTCGTATACCAGTGGCTCCTTGTGCATGACAGGGTCTTGCCCCTCGCCTTGATACTCCCAGCAGGAGACGTAAGCAAAGTTCTCGTCGTCACGCTTTGCCTCACCCTCCTCGGTCTGATGCTCTATGCGGAAGTGTCCACCACAGCTCTCCTCACGGTCGAGGGCATCGTGTGCCATGAGCTCGCCGATCTCGAGGAAGTCTGCTAGACGCAGAGCCTTCTCTAGCTCGATGTTGAGATCATCTACCTTACCTGGTAGGTGGAGGTCACTCCAGAAGACCTTGCGCAGTGCCCTGATCTTCTCAATACCTGTCTGCAGGCTTTCCTTAGAGCGTGCCATACCGACATACTCCCACATGATGTGTCCTAACTCCTTGTGGATGCTATCGACCGAACGCTTACCGTGCATCGAGGCGATGCGCTGGATGCGCTCCTTGAGCGCCTTCTCAGCCTCGTCAAACTCCTTGTGGTCGACGCTAAAGTGCGGTACCTGGATCTGATCCGAGAGGTAGTTCTGTATCGTATAGGGTAGGATGAAGTAACCATCGGCTAGACCCTGCATGAGGGCTGAAGCACCGAGACGGTTAGCACCGTGGTCGGAGAAGTTTGCCTCACCGATAGCAAAGAGCCCAGGGATAGTGGTCTGTAGCTCGTAGTCAACCCATAGACCACCCATCGTGTAGTGGATAGCTGGGTAGATCATCATCGGGGTCTCGTAAGGATTGTCGGCAGTAATCTGCTCGTACATCTGGAAGAGGTTGCCGTACTTGTCCTCGACGACATCACGACCCATACGCTCGATAGCGTACTTAAAGTCTAGGAAGACAGCGAGACCTGTATTATTGACACCAAAGCCAGCATCGCAACGCTCCTTGGCAGCACGGCTAGCGACGTCACGAGGTACTAGGTTACCGAAGGCGGGATAGCGACGCTCGAGGTAGAAGTCACGATCCTCCTCGGGAATGTCGTTTGCCTTCTTAGTACCAGCCTGTAGCGCCTTAGCGTCCTCCAGTTTTTTGGGTACCCAGATACGTCCATCGTTACGGAGAGACTCCGACATAAGCGTTAGCTTGGACTGGAAGTCGCCATGCTCAGGGATACAGGTCGGGTGGATCTGCGCCATACAGGGATTGCCAAAGTAAGCACCCTTCTTATAGCACTGCCAAGCGGCTGATCCATTGGAGGCGATAGCGTTCGTCGTAAGGTAGAAAGCATTGCCATAGCCACCCGTAGCAATCACAACGGCATGAGCAGCAAAGCGCTCGATAGCACCTGTGACTAGGTTGCGAGCGAGAATACCTCTAGCGCGGCCATCGATGATGACTAGGTCTAGCATCTCGTGGCGGGTGTAGAGCTTGACGCTACCCTTGTGTACCTGACGGCTGAGTGCTGAGTAAGCACCGAGGAGTAGCTGCTGCCCCGTCTGACCACGAGCGTAAAACGTACGGGACACCTGCGCACCGCCGAAGGAGCGGTTGTCTAGTAGACCACCATACTCACGTGCGAAGGGGACGCCCTGAGCGACACACTGGTCGATGATTTCGTTAGATACCTCTGCGAGACGATAGACATTTGCCTCACGAGCGCGGTAGTCGCCACCCTTGATGGTATCGTAGTAGAGACGGTAGATGGAGTCACCGTCGTTCTGATAGTTCTTTGCAGCGTTGACACCACCCTGTGCAGCAATGGAGTGTGCACGTCGTGGTGAGTCCTGTATACAGAAGTTTAGCACGTTGAAGCCGAGCTCTCCTAGAGAAGCTGCTGCAGAGGCTCCGGCTAGACCAGTACCCACTACGATAACGTCGAGAAGACGCTTATTGGCGGGGTTGACCAGCTTCTGATGATTCTTATAGTTAGTCCACTTCTCAGCTAAAGCACCTGCTGGGATTTTGGCATTTAGTTCGCTCATATCTCTGATAGTTAAGATAGTTCGTAGATTAGATGATAGTAAGAGTTGCTAAATCGCCTCAGCGTAAGGGATAGCCTCTGTAAGGCTCTCAGGACCTGAGTAGATGAAGCCGAAGTAAACGGCTACAACGGCAAAGATGAGTACCAGTAGTGTAGCGACGATGTAGCTGATGACATGGAGGCGGTTGAACCACTTCTTATTGTTCCATCCGAGTGTCTGGAAGGCACTCCAGAAGCCGTGCGTCAGATGGAACCAGATAGCTACGAGCCATACGAGGTATAGGATTACCACCCAAATATTACTAAAGGTCTGCACCACGAGCTGATAGCCCTCGGCGCTCTGACCGCCCATCCACTCTTGTAGTTGCATCTTGCTCCAGAAGTGAGTTAGGTGAAAGACCAATAGCCCCAAGACGATGATGCCTAGGACAAACATGTTCTTGCTGGCCCAGTCTATCTTGGCACGAGTGAAGATGGCGTAGCGATCATTACCGCGCGCCTTGCGATTGAGTAGCGTCAGCCAGGCCGCATAGATAATATGTACGATGAAGCCTAACGCAAGGATAGGTACCATAATCTGTACCAAGATATTGGTACCCATGACGTGGCAGGCCTGATTGTACAACTCCGTGGGGTGCTCGCTATTCAAGTTGATAGCATCGTAGACAGCCAGCAAGTTGATGCTACCATGTAGCAATAGGAAGATAATCAAGAAGAGTCCTGAGAGACTCATGATGACCTTTCTCCCGATCGATGATTTAAAGATCCACATATTTGTTCGTTTGGTTACTTAAGTGATGTTGTTATCAATGACTATTGGTCTGTCTAGATATGGCAAAAAGCTACGCAGCACTACTCCTCAGAGCACCCTACCTAACCTTTACGATAGCGAGACTTACCCTTCGCTCCACAAAGATACCAAA
>CAMCJO010000004.1 GCA_945875135.1 uncultured Porphyromonas sp. | reverse complement strand
CTTGCATTGATTATAAGTTGCACGACCATTATCCTCACTAACGCTATGTCTAGAGAAAAGGGACAACCTCAGGAGCTCGACACCGTCTACCTCGCTGGAGGATGCTTCTGGGGTATGCAAGCCTTCTTTGAGGAGGTCGACGGAGTCGTCTCTACCGAGGTGGGCTATGCCAACGGCACACTCGGACGTCAACCCTCTTACGAGGAAGTTTGCACAGGCGAAACGGGCTTTGCAGAGACACTGCAGGTAGTTTATGACGCAGGACGTGTGCCACTAAGCTTTATCCTAGAGCGCTACTTCACCGTCATCAACCCCACCACGCTCAACCGCCAAGGAGCCGACCAAGGCACGCAGTACCGCACGGGTATCTACTATACTAAAGAGGAGCAGTGCCCAATCATCGAGAAGGCACTCACCTCGCTACAGCAGGCTTATGCCGACCCCGTCGTGGTCGAGTGCAAACCTTTGGACAGCTACTACCCCGCCGAGCAATACCATCAGGAGTATCTGCGCAAGAACCCTGGGGGCTACTGTCACATCGGACGTACACAGATAGCGCGTGAGAGCTACGTACGCTACGTAGACCACGAGACGCTCCGCAAGCGTCTCACACCGATGCAATATCACGTGACGCAGGAGGCCGGCACGGAGCCACCCTTTGACAATGAGTACTACGACCTCAACGAGGCAGGCATCTACGTGGACGTTGTCTCTGGCAAGCCACTCTTTCTCAGCTTAGACAAGTTTGACTCGGGTTGCGGTTGGCCTGCCTTTGCAAAGCCTATTGACGACCAACTGATTAAGGAGTCGACTGATCGCTCACACGGTATGGTGCGTACCGAGGTACGTAGCAAAGACTCGGACGCTCACCTCGGGCATCTCTTTGAGGATGGTCCCGTCGAGCTTGGCGGGCTGCGCTACTGTATCAATAGTGCGGCACTGCGCTTCATTCCCCTAGACAGTCTGGAGGCTGAGGGGTATGGCGACTACCTGCGCTACTTCAAGAAGTAACTGTGACAAGGGTCCTACACCTCAGCACTTATGGGGCTAATAGCGGTGCTGGCGTCGCAGCACTACGACTGCTAGAGGCTGAGCGGAGTTACGGCTTAGAGGCTGAGCTACTGCTCATGGCTCCGAACTTGGAGACCCTAGCTGGGTTGCACTCCCTTGGCAATGATCGGAGACTTTACCGAGCTTGGCAATGTAAGCTCTGGAGCGAGCGCGCCTTCGTTGCTCTGCTCAATGGCTTCAATCGTGAGCAAACTTTCAAAACATCTCTAGGCCGACTCGGCATCTCTATGCGTGTCCTGCGCCCTTACCTCGCCAATGTAGATATCCTTCACCTGCACTGGACGCAGCACGCCTTCCTCTCGCTCCGCACCCTTGAGGAGCTCTGCAAGCTCGGGCTACCCATCGTCATCACACTCCATGACTACTGGTGGGCGCAGGGTATCGAGCAGATGGAGACCAAGGCTGGTGAACTATCAGCCCCCCTACACCGACTAGACCAACGAGTTCGGCAGCGCAAAGCTGAGCTAATGGCGCACTACCCTATTCACTGGGTCACCGTCTCCAGTAGCCTTGCCAATGAGGTGTCACGCTCCCCCATCGAGCCTCGCCTAGGCATTAGCACCATCGGCAACGTCCTCTCCGCCCAGTACTATCAGCAGGCACAGAGCCAAGGAAGCCGAACCGCCAACGAGCAAGGACCTTATCAGATTCTCTTCGTAGCGACGCGTGTCGACGACCCGATCAAAGGGTGGAGCTACCTAACCGAAGCCATGCGACAACTCGCCGATCTGGCAGGCGAGCAGAGAGCGCAAATGCAGCTCACACTCGTCGGCGCCCTATCCGACCGCACACTCCTCAAGCAGATCCCCATCCCCGTACAGCATCTGGGCAGTATCTCCGATACGGAGCGACTACGCTCCCTTTACGCTGAGAGCTCCGTCCTCATCTCAACTAGCGAGCGCGAGAGCTTTGGTCAGACACTCCTAGAGTCACTCGCCTGCGGTACGCCTGTCATCGCTAGAGATTCAGGAGGTCCCGCTGATATAGTCATCGATGGAGTCAATGGCGCCCTCGTGGCGCACGACAAACCGCAAGAGATGGCGACCGCTCTCTGGCAGCACTTCACCGAAGCCACAGCTTATCAGCCCGAAGCGTGCCGAGCATCAGCCCTGCGCTTTGCCCCGACAGCCATTGCCCAGCAGTACGCCCAGCTTTACGCACAGTTAATAGATGACACCCAGCGAGCAAGCCGATGACCACCACGCCCCTACTAACCATCATCACCATCTGCTACAATGCGGAGGCAACGATCGCGCCGACGCTGCGCAGCCTTGCCGAGCAGAGTGACCAAAGCTTTGAGTACCTCGTCATAGACGGAGCTTCCCAAGACAAGACGCTTTCGCTCGTCCAGACACTCTACCCTCGTGCTACCATCTACTCCGAGCCTGACCGAGGGCTATACGATGCGATGAATAAAGGGTTGCGTCATGCCACTGGCACCTACATCTGGTATCTCAATGCGGGCGATACGCTCCGCACGCCCGACACGGTCCGCACCGTCTGCGCTGCTCTTGAGACGCACCAGCCCGACCTCCTCTATGGCAACACGATGATTGTAGACGGAACCTACCAGGACCTACATCCTCGTCGGTTGCGCCCGCCCCATCAGTTGACGCAGCGCTCCTTTGCCAATGGTATGCTCATCTGCCACCAAGCCTTCATACCACGACGCAAGCTCGCTCCGCTCTACGACCTGCGCTATCGCTACTCGGCAGACTACGACTGGTGCATCAAGATCATCGACGCCATCCAGAGCCAGTACCGCATCGACGACTATCTCGTCAACTACCTCAACGAGGGGGTCACCACACGCAATCACCGCGCCTCGCTCCTCGAGCGGCTCCGCATCATGGCTAGGCGGTACGGCTGGTTCACCGCTCTGACACGACACGTCAGCTTCCTCTTCTGTCGTCAGCGATAAGAGAGGCTTCATAGCCCCTTCTGTCACAATTGCAGAGCAAACTATCTGCAACTTATGTCCATGACGCAAGAGACGTCAGGGGTGACTCATTATATATAGTGTGTCAGCCCCGCCATCTAATCTCTAACCTCTAGCCTCCATTTACATATCTTTACGGGGAAATTCGTCCGATCCCCTCCTTTCTCGAATATCCACGTGGGAAATCTCAAATCTCCACGTGGATGTTTTTTATTCTCCACGTAGGCGCGTTTTGATTCTTCCGAAGTTTCATTTCATTCCTCCGAAGTTTCATTTCATTCCTCCGAAGAATTTTTTATTCCCCACGTGGAGATTTTGAAATATCCACGTGGAAATCACTTTTCTCCGACACGGTGCCGTTTCGATATGTAGTCGGCACTAAATTATTGTAACGAGCCAGCGTTGAATTTTACCTAGCCAGAGCCGATGTATCATAGTCGCTCTTTTGAGACTGTTGACTTTTGCAATAGTCTCCTTTTAGGAGCTACACACTAGCGACAAGCGAGGAGTAGAGAGGTCGATGAACTCATTGTATATAATGCGTCAGCCCTGACAAAGCCCGTCCTTCCTCCCGTCTAGTCGGATAAATGTGGTATATTTGCAAACAATACAAGCAGATTTGCGCAATAGATAGCTAATATCGCTTATATGAAAGAAGACAATTACGACTTTGTAGAGACCGACCTGCCCAACGTTGGACCTGGGGGCATGGTCATTCCTCTGCCGAATGTTATAGATGAAAATGAGATACTTGACGATGAGCATGACGCTCTTCTGTCACCACTGTTAGGAAGCACCTATCCCGTGCTACCTGTCTTTAATGCCGTCCTTTTTCCCTGCGTCTTGCAGGCAGTCATGCTGACTGAGGACAAGCAGATAGACGCCGTGAGCAACGCCATGTCCAAGGGACAATATATCGTTGCCACGACTTACATAGGATCAGACCCCGACACCCCCATCACACCAGGCTCTCTCGCCAAAGAGGGTGTACTCTGTATCGTCGAGGATATAATCCACCCCTCGCCAGATAACGTCGTAGCGATCATACGGGGCATCATACGTATCCAGACCACCACCTATACACAGACGAACCCTTATCTGCGCTGCAGGGTTGAGTCTCCACTCGAATTACCTCGCTCGGAAAGGGGTCTGACAAGAGACACAGAGCTTTTTGTCGCTTTCAATAAGCTACGCTATGAGCTGATTGAACTAGTCAAAATGCGACGCATGGAGGGCGCTGAGGACTTTATTGAGGCGATCAATGCACAAAACAACCTCCCCTTCCTAATCAACTTTACCCCTGCTTATCTCTCTTTGACTCCTAGGGCTAAGCTGGAGCTACTCAAGATCTCCGACACGAAGCATCTCGTTATGGAGCTGATCTCCTACGTACGTCAGACGAACGAGTTGGTACAGATCAATGAGA
The DNA here is from genome assembly GCA_945875135.1 of uncultured Porphyromonas sp. Taxonomy (GTDB): domain Bacteria; phylum Bacteroidota; class Bacteroidia; order Bacteroidales; family Porphyromonadaceae; genus Porphyromonas. The sequence goes on along the minus strand of CAMCJO010000004.1, from coordinate 15,187 downwards.
AGATCGCAAAGCAGACCCAGTCGGACATGAACGAGATGCAGCGCAAGCACTTCTTAGAGCAGCAGATACGCACCATCAGAGAGGAGCTAGGCGAGAGCGACTTTGCCGACCAAACCATTGAGGAGCTACGTGAGGCATCTACGAAGAAAAAGTGGAGCAAAGCGGTCCAGAAGACCTTCGACCGTGAGCTAAGCAATCTAGAGCGCATCCCGACACAAGCTCCCGAGTACTCGATACAGCTACAGTACCTGCGCCTGATGATTGACCTGCCGTGGCAGGAGTATAGCCAGGATCAGTTTGACCTCAAGCATGCGGAGGAGATACTAAACCGTGATCACTTCGGCCTAGAGCGTGTCAAGGAGCGTATCCTAGAGCATCTAGCCATCATCAAGCTCAAGAACGATCTCAAGTCCCCGATACTCTGTCTCTATGGTCCTCCAGGTGTGGGTAAGACTTCACTGGGCAAGAGCATCGCCGAGAGCCTCGGGCGTAAGTATGTGCGCATCTCCCTGGGAGGTCTGCATGACGAGGCGGAGATACGTGGCCACCGACGTACCTACATAGGAGCGATGTGCGGACGTATCATAGACAGCATCAAGAAGGCTGGCACGAGCAATCCCGTCTTCGTACTAGACGAGATAGACAAGATCTCGTCAGACTACAAGGGCGACCCCGCAGCTGCACTCCTAGAGGTGCTAGACCCGGAGCAAAATGTGGCCTTCCACGATAACTACCTAGACGTAGACTACGACCTGAGCAAGGTACTCTTCATAGCTACGGCCAATACGCTCAGCACCATCTCGCGTCCGCTCCTAGATCGTATGGAGCTGATACAGGTCTCTGGCTATCTGCTGGAGGAGAAGGTCGAGATAGCTCATCGTCATCTCGTACCCAAGGAGCTAGAGGCGCACGGACTGACGAGCGACCAGTTTGCTATAGACACCGATGCCCTGACCTATCTCATCGAGGGCTACACCCGAGAGAGTGGCGTGAGATCGCTACAGAAGAACCTCGCAGCGCTCATGCGCAAGCAGGCTAAGCGTGTTGCCATGGGACAGAAGTACAGCGTACAGATCACTCCTGAGATCATACAGCAAGACCTTCGCACGCCACCTTACACACGAGACATCTGGCAAGACTTTGGCATGCCAGGCATCGTCACGGGTCTAGCGTGGACGGAGGTGGGCGGTGAGATACTTTTCATCGAGAGCTCCACACATCGTGGTAAGGAGGGCAAGGTGACCCTCACGGGCAACCTAGGAGATGTGATGAAGGAGAGTGCCGTCATAGCTCTAGACTATATCAAGGCACACTGCGAGGAGCTGGAGATACCAGAGAGCACTTTTGACAATCTAGAGATACACCTACACGTCCCCGAGGGAGCTATCCCGAAGGATGGCCCGAGTGCGGGTATCACGATGGCAACCTCACTCGTCTCTACCTTGACCCGACGCACGGTGAAGCCGCGCATCGCTATGAGTGGCGAGATAACGCTCACAGGGCGTGTACTCCCCGTGGGAGGTATCAAGGAGAAGATCTTAGCTGCTAAGCGGGCTGGTGTCAAGACGCTGATCCTGAGCAAAGAGAATGAGAAGGACATCCTAGACATCAAGCCTATATACATTGAGGGCTTGACCTTCTCTTATGTAGAGACGATCAAGGAGGTGCTAGACCTTGCGCTTAACGACTAGTCCCCCCCCTTCACCCTAAAGCTTTAGAGTCTATGAATACAGAGCAGCAGTATCATAAGGTAGTCGCAGAGTGTAGGACGCTTTTTGCCAAGAAGCTACACGACTATGGAGCTTCGTGGCGCATACTACGCCCCTCCTCACTCACCGATCAGATCATGATCAAGGCACTACGCATACGCTCCCTAGAGACCAAAGCGGAGCAACGTGTCGATGAGGATGTGGACAACGAATATATCGGCATCGTTAACTACGGCATCATCGGTCTCATACAGCTAGAGCGCACTCCGAGTGACAAGCCCGACTTATCGCCCGAAGAGGCACTCGAGCTATACGACCAGCTCATCGAGGAGACTTACCAGCTGATGGTCGACAAGAACCACGACTACGACGAGGCGTGGCGCAAGATGCGCATTAGCTCGATAACCGATATCATACTGACGAAGGTCTTCCGCACCAAGGAGATCGAAGACCTCGCCGGCAAGACACTCGTGAGCGAAGGCATAGTGGCTAACTACCAGGATATGATAAACTACGCTATCTTTGCACTGATCAAGTTACGCTTTGACTAAGGTATAGTACACGCCATTTATAGATAACCCTATGAGCCGTCAACGAGTCCAATACATCCTATCCGAACTCTCCCGCATCATACTAGTGGCTCTGCTACTCTTCTCGGGATTTGTCAAGGGAGTAGACCCTATGGGAGGTGCTATCAAGATAGAGGAGTACCTCAGAGTGATGGGACTGGGGAGCTGGAGAGCTATGGCTCCGGCCCTTTCGGTCGCACTCTGCTCCTTTGAGTTTCTCCTCGGTGCTTTTCTCTTAATGGGACTGTGGAGGAAGGTCACAGCATGGGCTACCACGATCTTTATGGGCGTGATGACGCTCTTGACACTCTATCTAGCTCTCTTTAACCCTATCAGCGACTGTGGTTGCTTTGGTGATGCGCTCAAGCTCACCAACTGGCAGACCTTTGGTAAGAACGTCTTCTTCATGGCGATCACGATCGTTTACCTCCTGACCTATCGCAAGGCTAGTCGTCCCTTACGAGGCACAACAGCATTTGTGGCAGAGGCCTTGCTCCTCTTAGGCTGGGGCATTTTCGTGGGAGGAAACTTAAGGCATCTACCGCTCATAGACTTTCGTCCCTATAAGATCGGAGCTTCGCTGCGAGAGCTGACGATGATCCCTGAGAACGCTCCTCAAGAGGAGATCGAATACCTCTTTATCTATGAGAAGAATGGACTGCGAGAGACATTCAACATGGAGGAGCTCCCCGACTCGACATGGACTTACATCGACCGCCAAGAGCAAGTCATCAAGGAGGGCTACAAGCCTCCCGTCATGGACTTTGCGATCTATGCTGGCGGCAGCTCTCAGCAAGCCACAGAGCGTGAGGTAACCCAGACGATGCTACTCAATGAGAGTCCGCAGATATGGGTTATAACGCCAAACTGGGAGACGACGCCCATACAGATCGGGCGCAAGCTCAACGCGCTCTATGAGTGGGCCGAGTCTGTCGGTGTCGCTATGTACGGCATCTCTGGCAGTACAGCCGAAGAGCGCGGACGCTGGCGCAATAAGACGGCAGCCGCCTACCCGCTCTACTTCTGCGATGCTACAACTATCAAGACCATGGCACGGGCTCAGCCCTCTGTCATGCTTATCTCTGACGGAGTCATCCTAGACAAGAAGGCGGCTCGAGACTTGCCTGACGAGTATACAGACAAGGATTACGAAAAGCTCTCCTCCATGCTACGACAAGCACCTCACGCGGGTCTGCACCTAGAGCGTTGGGGGCTCCTCGCTGCGTGGATCGTCTTTTGCCTTGTCATGCTCATCCAAACCATCCAGTGGGAGGATAAGGCTAAATACTCCGAGTATCAAATCAAGAATAAATAATCAATACACATATATCATGGACAAGAGAACACTCATCGTAGCTGGAAACTGGAAGATGAACATGACCCTCGATGCAGGGCTTCAGCTCATCACAGAAATCAAAGAGCAGGTGGCAAAGCTCAACAATCCCTGTAAGGTAATCCTAGCTCCGCCCTACATTCATCTAGGAGCGATGAAGGGGCTACTCGCAGGAAGCAACATCGAGTATGCTGCACAGGACTGCTCAGCACACGATGCTGGAGCTTACACTGGTGAGGTGTCAGCTGAGATGATACGCTCCTGTGGTTGCACCTACGTCATCATCGGGCATAGCGAGCGTCGTGCTTATCACAAGGAGAGTGCCGAGCTACTAGCTCAGAAGATCGATCAAGCTCTCGCTCATGGGCTGAAGGTCATCTTCTGCGTTGGCGAGCAGCAAGCAGAGCGTGAAGGCAATCGCTACTTCGAAGTGGTCGATGAGCAACTACGTGGCTCCCTCGGACATCTCTCACACGAGCAGATGGCGCAGATCGTCATCGCTTACGAGCCTGTATGGGCTATCGGCACAGGCCTGACGGCAACACCGGAGCAGGCGCAAGAGATGCACCAGCACATTCGCCAGACGGTAGCATCTATCTTTGACCAAAAGCTCGCAGATCTTACCACTATCCTCTACGGTGGTAGCTGTAAGGCTTCAAACGCTGACGCGCTTTTCTCACAGCCCGATGTCGATGGTGGACTCATCGGAGGAGCTGCCCTCAAGGCTGATACATTCTTACCTATTATCACCGCAAACAAATGAGGCTTCTAGCGTCCATCAGGCATTCGCTCGTCCTACTCTTGAGTGTTACCATACTCTCTGGCTCACTTGTGGCTCAGGAGCGCACTCAGGGGCAGGACATCTTTGCCCAGATAACGACACAAAACAGTGGGGGGCAGGTGACTATCACTCAGCCCAACTGGTTGCGCGCTCTCGTGGGGAAGACCTTTCACGCCCCAGGTAGTATCATCTCGGGGTATCGCATACAAATCTATACGAGCAATATGCGCGGAGCTAAGCAGGAAGCCTATCGCTTAGCCAGCCAAGTAAGAGGAGTAGCGCCTGAGCTCTCTTCTTACGTCACTTATAGCGCACCCTTCTGGCGTCTATCGATCGGAGACTACTCTTCGCGACAAGAAGCTCAGCAGCAACTCAACGCTCTGCGTGCCTCCCACCCACGCTTAATGCGAGAAGCCTACATCGTGCGAGAGAAAGTTCGCGTGCGCTAAGATTTACTCGGAGTAGTTACCCATAGACTTATCATTACTCCCCCCCCCTTTTCTGAAAACCATCTTACATATATGGAAGAGCCCCAGCACATATTACACACTGATCAAAACTACGTGGTCAACGATTTCCTACCTGATCCACAACTAGAGAGAATGAAAGAGCACGTCAAGGCACTCCTCACAGAGCTAGGCGAAGACCCGACACGCGAAGGGCTACTCAAGACTCCCGAGCGAGTCTCCAAGGCACTTCACTTTCTCACCAAGGGCTATCAGGAAGATCCCTTAGCGATCCTACGTGCTGCCACATTTAGAGAGGATTATCAGCAGATGGTCATCGTACGGGATATAGACTTTTACTCTCTCTGCGAGCATCACATGCTACCTTTCTTTGGCAAGGTGCACGTAGGCTACATCCCCAACAAGTATATCACGGGGCTCAGCAAGATACCGCGTATCGTCGATGTCTTCGCCCGTCGCCTACAGGTGCAGGAGCGACTGACCACACAGATCAAAGACTGCATCCAGCAGGCACTCTCACCGCTAGGCGTCATCGTCGTCATCGAGGCTCAGCACATGTGTATGCAGATGCGTGGTGTACAGAAGCAAAACTCGCTCACCACGACGAGCGACTTCACGGGCGCCTTCAAAGAGTCGAAGACGCGCGAGGAGTTTTTCAACCTAGTGCGTAGAGGTTAGCTTGGCATAGTCATTTAGTTCACACAGCACGACATTCTCTTTATGATACATCACTATCACGTAAGCTCCGAGGCTGAGGAGACCTTCTCTCTAGACTTTGAGATACAGGCTGATGCTACCTTTGCACAGCTTATGGACCTGCTGATCGATACCCTAGATTTCGATCCAGCATCGATTGGTATGTTTTACCTCTGCGATGATCGCTGGCAAAACATAGGACAGGTAGCTTCCAGCGACTTCTTTGAGACCGACGCAGGCAATCAATATGATATCGAAGAGACACGTCTAGAGGATCTACTGGACGAGACGGGAGCTCGGATGCGCTACCTCTATGATCTCTTTGAGGATCGTTATCTACGCCTGCAGCTAGTCAAGATACATAGTGGCTCTATGCCCAGCCCTGAGATCATCTCTCTAGAGGGCAAGAAGCCTCGACAGACCGATCCCGAGGAATTTGTCGGAGGTCTGGGCGGTGACGCGCTCTCTGGCGATGCTCCCTTAGGGATGATGGACGAAGCCTTCGACGAGGAGCTCTTTAACGCTGACGAACTCTCCAGCGATGGCTTTAGCATCGTAGATGAAGAGTAAGACGTAGCTTTCCTCTCCGATGAGCTACTACCCTAGCAAACTAAAGGAGGTCTCCCCTACACTGATCGTACTCACAGGAGCTACGGGTGTAGGGAAGACCTCCTTTGCTATAGCAGTGGCGCGTCATCTAGGCTCCCCCTCCCAGCCCCTACCTATCCTCTCGGCAGACTCTCGGCAGATATATCGTGGCATGCCGATCGGCACCGCCACCCCAACGGAAGAAGAGCGGCGACTGGCTCCTCATTACTTCGTAGCGACCCATAAGATCACCGAGCAGTATAGTGCCGGACGCTATGAGCTGGAGGTGATGGAGTGCCTAGAGCAACTCTTTCGGAAGCAGCCCGTCGTCATCCTTTGCGGTGGGTCTATGCTCTACATCGACGCTATCTGTAGTGGAATTGACGATATCCCCCCCATTGATCCTGAGGTGCGAGCGCAGCTCCACGAGCGTTATCAGAGAGAGGGGCTGGCAGGCATCCTCTCTGAGCTACAGCTCGTCGATCCGCTGTACTATAATAAGGTAGACCACTGCAATCATCGTCGTGTGATGCATGCGCTAGAGGTGTATCTCAGCAGCGGGGCGCCACTCTCCTCTTACCACTCGGGCGAAAATGCCGAGCGTCCCTTCCGTCTGCTCACTTATGCCCTGACACGTCCCCGTGAGGAGCTCTACCAACGCATCAACCAGCGCGTGGAGATGATGATCGAGGAGGGTTTGGTCGAGGAAGCCAAGGCACTCTATCCTCATCGACAGCTCAATGCACTCAATACGGTAGGATACAAAGAGCTCTTCGCACACTTCGATGGGCAGTACGATCTGACAGAGGCAATACGTCTCATACAGCGCAACAGTCGTCACTTCGCTCGCAAGCAGCTCACCTGGCAGCGTCGCCATCCCGAATTCGCTCCGCTCGACCTCTCCACACCTTGGGAGCCCCTCCTAGAGCGCATCCAGCAAGACTTACTCACCCCAGCCACAGACCAATAGATGAAAGCAGACAAACCCCTTCAGCCAGCTAAGCCATCCTCCCAAAGCTCTACTAAAAACACCATCAAGCAGTGGAGCGAAGAGGATCGTCCTCGCGAGAAGCTCCTCAGACTTGGTGCTCGCAACCTCTCAGACGCTGAGTTGCTGGCTATCTTCATCAATTCTGGCACGGAGCAGGACACAGCGCTAGACCTAGCTAAGAAGCTCATGACTGGTCTAGATAATGACTTAGGTAAGCTCCTAGAGATAGACCATGCCTACCTCACTGGAAGCATACCTGGAGAAAAGAAAAAGCGATTTGCCGGACTAGGCGATGCTCGCGCCTGCACCATACTGGCGGCCATCGAGCTGGGACGCAGACTACGAGACACACCACCGCCTCAGCGCACGCCGATCACATGTAGCCTAGACGCTTACCGCGTTTTACGACGTCATCTCGAGGACTTGGATCATGAGGAGCTAAGGTGCCTTTACCTAGATGCTTCGGGACGAGTCATCAAGAATGTCTTAGTTTCCTCAGGAGGCGTCAGCCACGCTGTAGCCGATCTGCGACTCATCTTGGCTCCCGCTATCACGCTCTACGCCTCGGCGATCATCCTTGCGCACAACCACCCCACGGGTCACCTACAGCCCAGTGCCGAGGACGTAGATCTCACCAAGCGAGTCAAGCAGGTAGCCTCTGTCTGCAACATACGTCTCAACGATCACATCATCCTCGGTCGCTATCACGCTTCAGTCACCTCCGACGGTGAGCGGTCGCACTACCTGAGCTTTGCGGACAATGGTCTGCTCGCAACGCTCTAGCTCCACACTTGCGGTAAAAGTGCTACCTTTGTAGCATAGATCACTATCTAAACTAACACTTGAGCATGAATCGCATCAAACGCATTGGCGTACTCACATCGGGCGGTGATGCCCCTGGCATGAACGCAGCTATACGTGCCGTCGCCAGAGCCTCTCTATACCACGGCATATCTGTATGTGGCATCATAAAGGGCTACACAGGTCTTATCGAAAACAATGTCATCGAGCTTACCGTCGAAAACGTAAGCAATATCATACAGCGTGGAGGCACGATCCTCAAGACAGCGCGAAGCCATGAGTTTGAGACGCCAGAAGGTCGTGCTCGTGCCTACCAAGTTATCCAGGAGAATGAGATAGATGGTCTCGTTGTCATCGGTGGTGACGGCTCTCTCACCGGCGCACGACTGCTCGCTAATGAGCATAACCTGCCCATCGTAGGCATCCCCGCTACCATCGACAACGACCTCGCAGGCACCGACCTCACGATAGGTTATACGACAGCGCTCAACACCATTATGGATGCTGTCGACAAACTAAGAGACACCGCCTCAAGCCATGAGCGCATTTTCTTTGTCGAGGTGATGGGACGTGAGTCTGGATTTCTAGCACTCAATGGAGCTATCGCTACGGGGTCAGAAGGAGCTCTCATCCCCGAAGACCCGACTAGTACCGAGTCGCTCAAAAAGATGATCGAGAGTGGCTTTCGCAAGACCAAGAGTAGTAGTATCATCCTCGTCACCGAGAGTGGTGAGCGCGAGGGGCAGACGCTCTTCATCGCCGATGACTTCAAGCGTCGTTACCCCAAGTTTGACATTCGTGTCACCATCTTAGGGCACCTACAGAGAGGTGGTATACCGTGCGCTACCGACCGCATCATGGGTAGTCGTATGGGCGCTGCTGCTGTGCAGGCACTCCTCGATGAGCAGCGCAATGTGATGATCGGCTATGACAACGATGAGATCGTCTACGTTCCATTTGTCAAGGCGACCAAAAAGCAAAAGCGTATCGACCCCGAACTCATCGAGCTGCTACACATGCTCTCTATCTAAAGAAGCTCTCCTTTTGAGTACACTGCTCAACAAGCTACACAGCTGGTACCAAGAGAATCATCGTAAGCTACCCTGGCGAGACATAGACGACCCCTATCGTATATGGCTCAGTGAGGTGATCCTGCAGCAGACACGGATAGATCAGGGGACGAGCTACTACTTACGATTTGTCGACCACTACCCCACCGTCTCAGACCTCGCAGCAGCACCGCTTGACGAGGTACTCAAGCTCTGGGAGGGGCTGGGCTACTACAGCCGTGCTCGCAACTTACATCGTGCAGCTCAGATCATCGTTCAGGAGCTAGGAGGCACCTTCCCGACAGACTATAAGACAGTGCGCGCCCTCCCCGGCATTGGCGACTACACGGCTGGAGCCGTTCTCTCCTTTGCCTATGATCAGCCATACCCCGCCGTCGATGGCAACGTACTACGTGTCCTGAGTAGGCTCTACGCCTCTGAGGAGCCAATAGACACTACTCAAGGGAAAAAGTACTACACCGCTCTAGCCAAACAATTGGTCGAAAAAGTTCCGCACCCAGGGCTACACAACCAAGCGATGATCGAGCTGGGCGCACTCATCTGCACTCCCCAGCTGTGCGACTGCAGTCGCTGTCCCGTCCGTAGCAAGTGCCCCTCAGCCGATAGCCCCGAGCGAGCGGGCTTGCCACGCAAAGCACTCAAGCTCTCCGTCCAGCCCCGACACTTAGGCTACCTCTTTGTACTCAAAGGAGGCCTAGACCACTGGCAGACGATCCTCTACCAGCGCTCCACGGGCGATATATGGGCCAAGCTCTACCAACCCACACTACTATACGACCAGCCCGTAGCTCCGCAAGAGGAGCTACTCCTACAGCCTCTTCCTGAGCCACCTGCAGCACTAGCGCATTGCCAGCTGCACCCCTTCGGACGCTATAAGCATCGGCTCACGCACCGACAGCTCTACATCGACTGCTACTACACCATACTCCCCGACCGTAGCACCCCACCGCTACTAGATGGCGGTACATGGGTACCACTATACGATGAGAGCGAGTGGCTGGCACTCCCCATCACGCTCAAGAAGGCACTCCAGCAGCTCACCTCCCATATCGAGACTGCTGAGTAGTCCGCCACACCCCTATCCCACTTCACGAAGATCTGCAAAGAGCTTGTCTCTCTGTCGTTTCCCAAAAACTTTCCAACCTTGGAAATTAAATTTTCCAGCGTTGGAAACTTCTCTTTCCAGCGTAGGAAACTTTCTAGCCCCCGCTCTGAACCATGTATTGTTTCGCCTATCGTGGGAGAGGCTCTAGCTCCTCAACAGAAGAGGTGCCCTACAACCAAGTCTTGGTCGTAGGGCACCTCTTTGTTAGTTGTTGTGTCATCTAGTGATGACGTGGCACAGGCTTAGTCCTCCATTGGAGAGAACTGATCCTTAGATACGCCACACAGTGGGCACTCCCAGTCATCGGGCAGAGCCTCAAAAGGTGTGCCTGGAGCTATACCGCTATCGGGATCGCCCTCTGCAGGGTCATATACATGACCACATACATCGCAAACGTACTTTTTCATATCTTCTTTATTGAGTTGATTGTGTGTATGAGCAAGGACTACTTTTTCTTCTTATTGAATAGCCCTACGACAAATAGGATGACACAGGCTCCTACGACAGCACACACGAGTTGTGCCCACCAGGAGGTCCCTTCAGTTGCTCCAAAGAGCGTGTACACCCAGCCTCCGACGACACCACCGAGCATACCGATGATGATGTTCCATAAGAACCCGAGAGACTGTCCACGCATGATCCAACCTGCGATAGCTCCCGCAGCTAGGCCGATTAGCAAACTCCAAAGTAGTCCCATAGTATTCAGTGTTTAATAGTTAGTAAAACATTGGCTTAATAGCCCGACATCAGGAACTTCTACTAGACAAGTCCCCTCTGCGGTGACAAAGTTAATCTAATCTCATGACATATACAACTCTGCCATGCGCACATTCCATCGGCTAATTCTTCGTGGAGAAAATCCTCCAATTCCTCCCTGAAGATTTAGGAACGGAAAAATTCTTCGGACTTATCATTCCATTCCTCCGAAGAATTTTTTCTTGCCTTCGTGGAAAAGGCATCCTTTTCCAGCGAACTATTTCGAAATCCTTCTGTATGCACCTCAAAAGTCCTTTGTTTGTTTTTTTATTTGTACATTAGCGCAGTCGCTTAAAGCATTTAGTTCACTTTTGAATATCCACAGAGCATCACTAAACTAAACAAATGAATATGAGAAAGATAATTACACTCTTAGCTCTCTGCTGTTCGGTATGTCTCACTCACGCTCAGGGTAAGATTACGCTGACCACACAAAAAGGGCTCAACTCTGGCAATTGGTCTATAGAGCTCAAAGCTAATGAAGCCGACAGGGCCTCCGTCTGGATTGACTGGAATAATAACGGCTCCAAAGACGATGGTGAGTCTGAGATTGACTTTCACTATGGTACTAGTGCAGAGATAACCTCTCAGACGATCACAGTCTACGGAAATATTACTTCGCTGAAAGTCCCCGACATGTCCCTAACAGCTGTGGATATAGTTACAGCCCCTCAGCTAGAAAACCTAGACCTTCGCACCAACAAGCTTACTGCGGTTGATCTATCCAGTTGTAATAAACTACAGAAGCTCATTCTCTCATACAATCCTATCAACGGCATAACTTGGCCTAAAGAGAATCATATATCCGACTTGACATTGGCTGGTGGTACGGGATTCCTCTCGACAGTGTGGGATCTGTCTAGCTTTAAGGATCTTGAGAAGCTAAAGTGCAATGGCAATAACATCACGAAGCTAACCTTGCCAACGAATAACAAGCTCACCATACTAGCTTGCTACGACAACAAGCTTACGGAGATTGATGTGAGTCATAACACGCACCTTGACTCACTGATATGTGACCAAAATAGGCTTACCACCATAGACCTATCAAACAATCGCGTACTAGAGTACGTAAGTCTATACAGCAATCGCATCTCAGACGTCGAGCTAGAGAAGATCATAGAGCAGTTGCCTAGTCTTACGAATGCTCCTCGTCCAGGAGAACTCTATGTAATAGATAGTGAGAACTACGGTGAGGAAAACTTGTGTCGTCCTACTGCCGTACAGAGTGCTAAAACTAAAAATTGGATTATCTACGATAATCTAGGTAGACGTAATAATGGTCGTAACATCTATGATGGCTACTCTGACATTGAAGATCAGTTCACTGGAGAGATATGGGATGGTACAGCTTCTACTTGGGTTAAGGGTAGCGGTACAGCGGAAGACCCTTATCTCATTGAGTCTCCTCAGCATCTTGCTTATCTCGCTAAGAAGGTGAACGAGGGTAATGACTATGCTGGCATCTACTTCTACCAAACGACTGATCTGAATATGGGGGCTAGAGAGCTAGGGAAGGAGAAAGGGAACTTCCGCCCCATCGGAATCTTTGACGCTGGTTACGTGACAAGCCCCGACGGTGGTGAACAAACTTATCAAGACGACTCAAAGCGTTTTAGTGGTATATACGATGGGCGTAATCATTACATCATGAATCTGTACCAATACTACAACAATAATGAGTCACAGACTGTGGGAGGACATGGACTCTTTGGCTGTATTGGCCCCAAGGGAGAAGTCCGTAACCTATACCTCACGCGGAGCTGCCTCTTTGAGGGGGACTTCGAGGGTGGATCACTAGCCTCTTATCTAGAGGGGCGTATGACGCACTGCGGATCCTTCGCTACTGTGAGAGGAACAAGTATAGTCGGAGGACTTGTGGCCGTGCTACGAAGTGGAGAGATGACTAAGTCCTACTTCGCTGGGCTAGCTTCTGGAACTATGAATGTAGGAGGACTAGCAGGTTATGTAGGCGTCCCAGAGGAAGGAGGAGATAAAGATAAAAAGCCCGTAATCACTGATAGCTATGTCAATGCAAACATTCAGAGTTCATCAAGCTACATCGGCGCTGCTATTGGTCTTGTTGCGGACAAGCCTATTTTGAAAAACCTATATGCCACAGGAGCCATCACAGGTGATGCTCTCAAGTTTATGAAAGGAGCATTCATAGGAGGCTTGGACGGCAAGGTCGCAGAAGACAAAGATAAGCTAGAAGTCTCCAACTGCTACTATGATAAGACTCGACTAACGGTCGAAAAGACCTCCTCTGATGGCGAAATAAAAGGTATAACGCCCGTATCTGACAGTGATCTAAGAGGAGCGAAGATACTAGAAGAACTTGGTAGTAGCTTTGCTCAAGATGAGCAGTGGGTCAATCGGGGTTATCCAATTATCCCTCAAGAGAAAATCACAGGGATGCCGTTAATTCCTTTTGAAGGCTCAACTAAGCTGACATACTCTGTAGATGGGTTGGTACTATCGATCAATAAGGCGACATCAGATCTTGTTGAAGCCTATACTCCACTGGGAGAGCTAATCTTGAGTAGTTATGCCTCTACGATATCATTGCCCGAACATGGCACCTACCTAGTTCGAGTTGGAGATAAAAAGACAATGATAGTTCTGTGATCAAAGAGGTAGATGTCTAATCTGAAGGCATCTATGATATAATCTAATATCTACGAGACTGTTGAAAAAACTCTCGCTCTAAATCTAGTCCGAGGAGTTTTTTCAACAGTCTCTAGTTATCCTGAGTCTACTGGTAAAAGCATCTCTGTAGAGCAATGCATCGGACCCCAATTGCACGGGTTGGATTCTGTAGTAGTTGCTGGAGAAGGATTATAAGATTTGAACTACGGGGTTTGTTTCTTACATTTGTAGCCGTGTTGCACTTGACACTGGGATGTGCGGTTGGGAATTACTACATTCGCCGATTGATAGCTATTCTGTACCTTTGTAGGTGGAGGAGATTGCCCTCCTCCATTAGTGGATAATGCTATGAAGAGTAACACACGACAATTACTATCCCCGCCTGATAGGCTCTACGTATGTGGTATCGACACAGACATAGGCAAGACCTATGGCACAGCCTTCCTCATACGTACGCTCAGAGAGGCTGGTTATACAGCTTGCACCTCGATGAAGTTGGTCCAGACGGGATGCCACGAGATCAGTGAGGATATAGAGACCCACCGTCGTCTACTCGGAGAGCCACTCTCGGAGTGGGATCGCCAAGGGCTCACCTGCCCCTACCTATACAGCTACCCCTGCTCACCACACCTTGCAGCGCGTATGGATGGTGGCGAGATCGATCCGAAGCGACTCAACGAGGCGACCCGCCATCTGCAAGAGCTGGGCGCTAAGCCACTACTCGTAGAGTGTGCTGGCGGACTGATGGTCCCCCTCACCGAGCAGCTCCTCACGATAGACTACATAGCGCAGCAAGAGGATCCACAGGTAGCACTCGTCACCAATGGCAAGCTGGGTAGCATCAACCACACACTACTCAGTATAGATGCTTGCATGCACCAAGACATTGAGGTGCGATACCTTATATATAATGTATACCCCGAGCAGGATGCCACGATAGAGCATGAGACCATCAGCTATCTCCAGGGATGGCTCGAGGAGCATCTACCCTCTTGTCTCTTTATGAAGATGCCCATAGTTGGCTAGATATAACAATAGAGCTACTGTCTAACCCTTTTTGTTCCCCTTACTATGGAAGACATTTACCCTGTAGATTATAGCAACTCGACACTCTCTGATGAGGAGATGATACAGCGTGAGTACGATGCGCTGATCTATGACTATGAGCACTCAAATCACCGCAAGAAGGTAGAGGTGATACAACGTGCCTTTACCTTCGCACGGATGGCTCACGAGGGGGTCAGGCGCAAGAGCGGTGAGCCTTACATCATGCACCCGCTCGCCGTAGCTCGTATCGTGTGCCGTGAGATAGGTCTGGGCTCTACATCGATCGTCTCTACCCTACTCCACGATGTGATCGAAGATACGGAGTACACAGAGGAGGATATAGAGCAACTCTTCGGACCCAAGGTGGCACAGATCGTTGTAGGCCTAACCAAGATAAGTAGCGAGATACTAGCTGAGCGAAACATAGAGAGCCTACAGGCTGAGAACTTTCGCAAGCTGATTCTGACGATGAATGCGGACATTCGCGTGATCCTTATTAAGATTGCTGACCGTCTGCACAATATGCGTACACTGAGCTCGATGCCTGAGCATAAGAAGCTCAAGATAACGGGCGAGACGCTCTACATCTATGCTCCGCTGGCTCACCGTCTAGGACTATTTGCTA
>CAMCJO010000003.1 GCA_945875135.1 uncultured Porphyromonas sp. | reverse complement strand
TACGTGAACATTGGGCTGTGGAAAACAAGCTACACTATATGCTGGATATGCTTTTCAGAGAGGACTACTCTACCAAGAGAGCACGCAACGCAGCTCAGAACATGAACATTATAAACAAGATAAACCTGACTATCATTCAACGGCTTAAAGACAAGCTCAAAGCCACATCAACGCTCCGCCTGAGGAAAAAGCTCGCACGAATGACTCCAGAGGAAATCTTCGAAATGGAATTATAATGCGTCAGCCCTGTGTTGCAAAAGTCAACAGTCTTAGGTTAGGGCTCTATTTCGTAACTTTGCGCCACACGCTTAACCACAACAGGAGATAGCACCTATGTATCCAGACAATCTTATCAAAGCCTACGAGGCGAGCTTCAGAGAGCACTTCCGACAGCCGGCTCTCTCGGACTACGCCACCGGCTACACCATATCTTATCGCGACTTAGCGCTACAGATAGCGCACCTACACTACATATATAAGGGGATCGGCATACAGCGCGGCGACCGCATCGCTCTGATGGGTGCCGACTCGGTCCACTGGTGCGTCATCTTCATGGCTACGATCACTTATGGTGCTGTGATCGTCCCGATATTGCAGGACTTCAACGTCGAGGACGCTAAGACAATTATCAATCATAGCGAGGCGAAGCTCCTCTTTATCGATGACCTCATCTTGGCGAAGCTCAATCCGGAGGAGGATCTCCCGATGGTGCAGACGATCTTTGACCTCAAGAAGATTACGTGGCGCTACGCTCGCTCGGGCATACCCTACGACTACAAGCGGCTCCTCCCCTTCGCCCCCTTTGTGGCGCGCTTTTACCCCAATGGCTTCCGTCGTACCGACATCGTCTACCCCGAGGTGGGCAATGATGAGTTGGTTGTGATCAACTACACCTCAGGGACAACCGGTTTTAGCAAGGGGGTACTGATCACTGCGGGCAATCTAGCAGGTAATGCCCTCTATGCGAGTAAGCTCGACCTCATGTATAGCGGCGAGCAGATCATCTGCTTCCTCCCGCTGGCGCACACGTACAGCTGCGCCTTCAACATGCTCGCAGCCCTTTACATAGGCGTCCACACGCATATACTAGGCAAGGTGCCTTCGCCCAAGATCTTGATGAAAGCCTTTGCCGAGATACGCCCCGTGCTGATTATCTCCGTGCCGCTCATCTTGGAGAAGATCTACAAGCAGTCTATCGTGCCTGTCATAGAGCGCTCCATCATCAAGACACTCCTACGCATTCCGCTCCTACGCAAGCTGGTCTACCGAGTGATCCGCAAGAAGCTCACCGAGGGACTCGGGGGCAACTTCCGCGAGGTGATCGTCGGTGGGGCACCGCTCTCTACGGAGGTCGCCACCTTCCTGCATCGTATTGGCTTCCCGCTCACCGTCGGCTACGGCATGACCGAGTGCGCTCCGCTCATCTCCTACAGCAACCATCGTCGCTGGGTGCCACTCTCTGCAGGACGCGCTCTGCCACACATGGAGATACGCATCGAGGTGCCGGAAGACTTTGACCAGCCCGTAGCTCCAGGCGTTGGTGAGATACAGGTGCGTGGTGACAATGTCTGCCTCGGCTACAACAAGCTCCCCGAGACCAATAAGCATCTCTTCACCACCGATGGCTGGATGCGCACGGGCGACCTAGGACGTCTGGACAAGCGAGGCAATCTCTTTATCCTCGGTCGCTCCAAGACGATGATCCTAGGGGCTAATGGTCAAAACATCTACCCCGAGGAGATCGAGGCGAAGCTCAATAACCTCCACTTTGTAGCGGAGAGTCTGGTTTATCAAAAGAATGGACGTCTCGAGGCACTCGTCTATCCCGACGAACTGGCAGCTAAGCAGGCGGGTATAACTATTGAAGAGGCTTGGGAGCAGATCAAAGATCAGCGTAAGCAGCTCAATGCTAAGCTAGGCTCCTATGAGATGGTGACTAAGTTCGTCCTGCAGAGGACTCCCTTCATCAAGTCGCCCAAGCACAGCATCAAGAGACATCTATATAAAGATGGCATTGAAGTGTCGCAGACCAATGGGTAGCATCTCTGAGCCAACTTATCATATCGAAGGGACGCTCCGTCAGCTGCCGCTAGCGGACTATATGGCGGAGTACTTCGACCCAGGTCGCTTCTTCGCCCTGTGTGAGCATTGTCCCACTTACTTGACCAATTGGTCTTGCCCGCCCTTTACCTTTGATGTGCGTGAGGCGCTGAAACGCTACCGCTATGCGCATATCCTCGTGCATCGTGTCACGCCCGACGAGCAGTCGTGGGCGGTGTGTTCATCTGACGAGGTCATGGACTACTGTCTTCGCTTGATAAGTGCCGTGCGAGAATGGATTGATCCGCTCCTCTATGAGCTAGAGCAACAGCATGCGGGGAGTCGGCTCTTTACGGTCGGTCGTTGTCGGCTTTGCCAGCCACAAGCTTGTACACGCAGTGCTGGAAAGCCTTGCCGTTATCCCGACCAGATGCGTTCGTCGCTCGAATCGTGGGGCTTCGATCTGAGTGGCACCACAGAGAGACTGGCAGGCATCCCGATGGTGTGGGGCCAGGAGGGGCATCCGCCACGCTACCTCACGATGGTCTCGGCACTCCTCTCGGCGGACCGGATTCCTGTGGCGGACTTTGAGAGATTAGTGGTTAGAGATTAGAGGTGTCAATGTCGTAACACAATGCATCAGCCCTAGCTGGGCAAATTCGACGTCGGCTTGTTACAATAATTTAGCCTCAACTACATATCGATACAGGGCCGTGTCGGGGAAAAGTGATTTCCACGTGGATATTTCGAAACGCCCACGTGGAAAAGAAAAAATTCCTCGGAGGAATCAAATGAAACTTCGGAAGAATGAAATGAAACTTCGGAGGAATCAAATGAAACTTCGGAGGAATTTTTTGATATCCACGTGGAGATTTGAGATTTCCCACGTGGATATTCGAGAAAGGATGGAATCGGACGATTTTCCCCGTAAAGATATGTAAATGGAGATTAGAGGTTAGAAGTTAGAGATTAGAGGGGCATAGAGGCTCTGCTCTTTATTTTGTAACTTTGTGGAGCTAAAGACTGCACATCAATATAAACTTATCATACACCTCTATGGAACTACTTCAAAAGAACGTACAGCGCGCTAAGGCTAATAAGCAGCGCATTGTACTCCCCGAGGGTCTCGAGCCTCGCACCCTCCAAGCTGCTGATCGCATCATCGCTGACGGCATCGCTCACATCATCCTCCTAGGCAACCCCGCTGAGATCCAGGCTAAGGCTGCTGAGCTAGGACTCAAGCATATCGATCAGGCTGAGATCATCGATCCGCAAAACCACGCTCGCCGTGAGGCTTACCGCGACCTTCTGATGGAACTGCGTAAGTCTAAGGGCATGACCCGTGAGCAGGCTGACGAGCTAGTGGTCAATCCGCTTTATCTCGCTTGCCTGATGATCAAGTCTGGCGACGCTGACGGTGAGGTAGCTGGTGCACACAACACGACGGGCAACGTGCTCCGCCCCGCACTCCAGCTCATCAAGACACGTCCAGGGCTCAAGGTGGTCAGTGGCGCATTCCTCATCTTCTCTCCGCTCAAGGAGTATGGCGAGAACGGCTTCTTTATCTTTGCAGACTGCGCCGTCACACCCAATCCTGACAGCAACGAGCTCGCACAGATCGCTATCGCTTCTGCCGATACGGCTCGTAGCATCGGCGACATGGAGCCACGCGTTGCCCTCCTGAGCTACTCTACCAAGGGTTCTGCCAAGAGCGAGATGATCGACAAGGTTACCGAGGCTTACAAGATTGCTAAGGAGATGGCTCCTGACCTACTCATCGACGGTGAGCTACAGGCAGACGCTGCTATCGTAAGCAAGATCGCTGAGCTCAAGGCTCCTGAGAGCCCCGTAGCTGGTAAGGCTAACGTCCTCGTCTTCCCGAACCTAGAGGTGGGCAACGTCGCTTACAAGCTCGTCGAGCGTCTCGGTCGTGCTACCGCCGTCGGTCCTATCCTACAGGGTATGGCTGCTCCAGTCAATGACCTCAGCCGTGGCTGCTCTGTAGACGATGTCTACAACGTGATCACGATCACTTGCAACCAGGCTATCGCAGCTAAGAAGTAATTCATCAGCCCCCTTCCCTTTACTAAAGATACATTATGATCGTACTAGTCCTTAACTGTGGCAGCTCGTCTGTCAAGTATTCACTATATGATATGCCTGAGGCTCGTATCCTCGCTTCAGGCGGTATTGAGAAGCTCGGCCTGCCCGACTCTTTCATCAAGTTCAAGACGACCGACGGCAAGAAGGTACAGATAGACCGTCCGCTACCCGAGCACACGGTAGCTGTCGAGTTTATCCTCGAGATCCTGACGAAGTCTGAGTACGCTGTCCTAGACAGTGTCGACCAGATTGAGGCTGTGGGTCACCGTCTCGTACATGGTGGTGAGGCGATCAATAAGAGCGTCCTCATCAATGACGAGGTGATCGAGCAGGTAAAGCGTGTCTCTGACCTCGCTCCTCTGCACAACCCACCCTCACTGAAGGGTATTGATGCTATCACGAAGCTCCTCCCGAAGGTGCAGCAGGTAGCTGTCTTCGACACCGCCTTCCACCAGACGATGCCCGCATATACCTATATGTATGCACTACCCTACGAGTACTATGAGAAGTACGGGGTACGTCGTTACGGCTTCCACGGCACGAGCCACCGCTACATCAGCCATCGTGCTTGCGAGATTCTTGGCAAGGACTTTGACAAGACCCGCATCATCACTTGCCACATCGGCAATGGTGCTTCGATCGCAGCTGTATGCAATGGTAAGGTCCTCGATACCTCTATGGGCTTGACTCCTACGGATGGTCTGATGATGGGCACTCGCTGCGGAAGCATCGACCCAGGTATCGTACCCTTTATCATGGAGCATGAGAAGATGACCCCGAGCGACTTCTCGACGATGGTCAATAAGAAGAGCGGTGTGATGGGCATCAGCGGCGTCTCCTCCGACATGCGTGACGTAGAGCAGGCTGCCGAGGCTGGCAACGAGCGTGCTAAGCTCGCCCTCGAGATGTATCGCTACCGTATCAAGAAGTACATCGGAGCCTACGCAGCTGCTATGGGCGGTGTCGATGTCATCGTCTTCACGGGCGGTGTCGGTGAGAACGACCAGACAACTCGTGAGTCGGTAGTCTCTGGACTAGAGTTCATGGGCGTCGAGTTTGACTCAGCAGTCAATCGCTCTAGCCGTGGCGAGGAGAAGGTACTCTCTAAGCCCTCTAGCCGTGTAACCGTCCTCTGCGTCCCCACCGACGAGGAGCTGATGATAGCACGTGACACGATGGATCTCGTCAAGTAAAGCGAGCCACGCAGCTCGTCACAAGACGACAAAATAGCCGTAGGGGCGGACATCCACAGATGTTCGCCCCTACCTTATTATAGATAGTCGAAGTCGTTGCGCAATAGCCACGTAGAGAAATCAAATCTCTCCGCTCCTGCGTATGTAGTGTACATTCTAGTGTCAAGCGCACCCTGCCTACAAATGTAGGAAAAAACTTCGTAGGGAGTCATCCCTGCCCTCTAACCTCTAACTTCTAAAGTCTAGCTTTTGCATCTCTTCTTGTTTACAGACTCGGAGTTTATTGTCACCTTTGTAAACGGAAGCGTTTCCACCAAGTGGAAACAAAAGAACTAAAACGTATGGAGCGGTCAACTGGAGAACGAATCAGAAAAGGACGAGCCTTGAGGGGTATGACCTTAAGAGAGCTTGCAGACAAAGTCGGAGTGTCTCATACTCATATCAGTAACTTAGAGCGAGGAGGTAAAGAGATTACAGGTGCTACACTCATAGCACTATCGGAAGCTCTTGACCTACCCATAGACTACTTCGTCTACCAAGACACCCCTATAATTGAGTCAGTAAACTTTAGAAAGATAAAAGCCTTCTCCAGCAAAGAGGACAAAAAGATCTGGCAGAAAATCGAGAGACAGCTAGAGAATTACCTAGAGCTAGAGGAGATCATGGATGTCAAGACCTCCTTCGATAGAGACGCCATAACAAGAGACGTCATCGCATCACCCGCAGACATCGAAGAGGTTGCAAAGCAAGTTCGACAACTCTATCAGTTAGGTCTATCCCCCATATCAAATGTCTCCAATCTACTCGAGACCATGGGCATCAAAGTCATTGGTGTAGCTGGCAAAAAAGGCTTCGATGGGGTTAGCTTCTTAGCTAATGAAGTCATACCCGTCATCGCATACAATAGTAATATAGAGAGTACCGAACAAAAGCGACTGACCTTACTGCATGAATTCGCTCACCTCCTCCTCAAAAGCTCCCTAGAAACTATCTCTGAGAAAGAAGGCGAGAGGCTCTGCACTGCATTTGCCAGTCATCTGTTACTCCCAGATGAGATCATTAGAGCGTTTTTTGGAGGTCGCAGGAAGAGATTTTCCATCTCCGAGTTCATTGAGCTACAAAGTGCCTACGGCATCTCCATTGATGCTATCGTATATCGTTTAGGTGAGATGCAGCTTATCTCTCAGAGCAATTGCAGAGGATATTTCATCAACAAGAAAAAAAACAAAGAGCTACGAGAGATCTTAGAGAGGAGTAGGTATGTAGAGCCTCAGAGTAACCGCTTCGCAAGACTGGTCATCAAAGCGCTAGACCTAGACTTAATAACCCAAGTTAAAGCTCAAAGCTATCTCCAAGAGGCAGGCATACCAGCCGATCAAGTCATCAATCTGCTAAACGCCAATATATGAGTCAGACACAGCTCCTCGTCGTTAGCGACACAAACATCTTTATAGACTTAATCGACTTAGACCTCTACAAAGACTTTCTGCAGTTAGGATATCAGGTACACACCAATATATTTGTACTTCATGAGCTGAGAGACAAACAGCAGAGAGCCTATCTCGACAACATAGGCGGACTAATCGTTGAGCAGTTCGACACCCCAGGCTTTATGGCCCAGGTGTATCAATTCTTTGACGAGAGACAACGCAAAGGGCTCTCCTTCACAGACTGCACCGTACTCTACCAAGGCATCACGCTAAGCGCGACCGTACTCACTGGAGACAAGAAGATGATGCGCAGTGCTAAAGAGATGGATATTGACGTCCGAGGCATACTATATATTTTCGACCAGCTAGTCGAGCAAGGCATACTCTCTCATAGCATTGCCTGCCA
Organism: uncultured Porphyromonas sp.; assembly: GCA_945875135.1. Lineage (GTDB taxonomy): Bacteria > Bacteroidota > Bacteroidia > Bacteroidales > Porphyromonadaceae > Porphyromonas. Next base: position 14,042 of record CAMCJO010000003.1, on the reverse strand, counting down.
AAAGCTACAACAGCTCTTCAGCAGAAATACCCGCTTGTCAAAAGATGAAATAGATAAGCGTCTAGCCCTATGGAGCAACTCTTGAGACTACCCCAAAGCATCGTAACGTCTAGACCTCTGATACGAGGAACGAATCTATGGGGACTGTTGCAAAAGTCAATAGTCTCCTATGAGGACGGAAGTGCCGGCAGTGCATCCTGACATCGGGCTAGCCCGACATACGGGTGCTAGCGCCTCACGAGTTGGCGCGTGGTCTGCTTTTATTTAGTAACTTTGAGGCGTGTTATATCCCTAGTAATAGATAGACATGATGCAAGACAAGACTGACATTCAGGCTGCAAAGGATGACTTGAGGTACCTTCAGCTTCTCTCTAACCAATTCCGTAACTCGGCCGAGGTCTCTACAGAGATCATCAATCTGCAGGCTATACTAAGCCTTCCGAAGGGCACGGAGCACTTTCTCGCAGATGTGCATGGTGAGCATGAAGCCTTCGACCATGTGCTGAAAAATGCCTCCGGCAGCGTGATGCGTAAGATACGCGAGGTCTTTGCTGGGCAGATGATGGAGCTACAGATGCGTGAGCTAGCTACGCTGATATACTATCCGCAGGCTAAGCTGGAGCAGCTCCACGAGGCGGACAAAATTGATGAGGAGTGGTACAAGGTGACACTGAACCGCCTCGTCAAGGTGTGTCGTAAGGTGGGGGAGAAGTACACCCGCTCGAAGGTGCGCAAGGCGCTACCGCCCCAGTATAGCTACATTATCCAGGAGCTACTACACGAGGACGGGGTCAACCCCAACAAGTCGGCTTACATCTCTAGCATCATCTCTACAATCATCTCCACGGGCAAGGCGGAGGACTTCATCTGTGCTATCTCAGCAACGATCAAGCGTCTTGTCATTGATCGCCTCCACATCGTGGGCGACATCTACGATCGTGGCCCTGGTGCTCAGTACATCATGGACACACTACTAGACTACCACAACGTAGACATACAGTGGGGCAATCACGATATGCTCTGGATGGGTGCTGCTGCGGGCAATGATGCGTGCATCGCCTGCGTCATACGTATCGCTCTGCGCTATGCCAATCTAGACACCATCGAGGATGGATACGGAATCAACTTGATGCCACTCTCCCGCTTAGCCAGTGAGGTCTATGCGGGTGATCCGTGTACTTGCTTCAAGCCTAAGCTGGGTGACTCAGACGCTTCGTACGATGAGAAGGGCATTTACCTGATTAGCCAGATGCACAAGGCGATCAGCATTATCCAGTTCAAGCTGGAGCATCAGTTGATCGCTCGCCACCCTGAGTGGCAGATGCAGGAGCGTGACCTACTCCACAAGATAGACTTTGAGGCTGGCACGGTCGATCTCTCGCACACCAATCCCAATGAGGACTATGGCGTGCATGAGATGCTCGATATGAACTTCCCCACGATCGATCCGAAGGATCCCTATCGTCTCACGCCCCAAGAGGAGGAGGTGATGGACCGCTTGCGTCGCTCCTTCGCCACGAGTGAGCGACTCCATACGCATATAGACGCTTTCTATCGACTCGGTAGTATGTACCTCGTGTGCAACGGCAACCTGCTCTACCACGCCTCGATGCCACTAGACGCTTCGGGGCAGCTCAAGGCAGTGCGTGTCCTCGACTCGCAGCCCCTACGTGGTCGCGCCCTACTAGACGAGATAGATCGTGTGGTGCGCCTAGCACATCCCTCTAGGCATGCTCACCCGCAGCATCAGGCTGCCGTCGACTATATTTTCTACCTCTGGTGCGGTCCCGACTCGCCACTCTTTGACAAGTCTGCGATGACCACCTTCGAGCGTTACTTCGTCGCTGACAAGAAGACCCATACGGAGACGAAGGGATACTACTTTAAGTATCGCCAAGATCTAGAGACCATCGAGATGATCCTCCGTGAGTTTGGTCTAGAGGGCGAAGACTGTCACGTCATCAATGGACACGTGCCGGTCAAGGTTGCCAAGGGCGAGAAGCCTATTGCGGCTGGTGGCAAGCTGATGATCATCGACGGAGGCTTTAGCCGTGCTTATCAGAGCAGTACGGGCATCGCAGGCTACACTTTGATCTACAATTCGCAAGGCATGCAGCTGGTGCAGCACGAACCCTTTACGACGATGCGTCGTGCCGTAGAGTTGATGGAGGATATCAAGAGCGTGACGGTCATCTCGGAGCGTACGACACACCGTATGCTGGTGGCTGATACGGACGTAGGTGCTGACCTGCAGCAGCAGGTGGACGATCTGGAGAAGCTCCTCCACGCCTTTAACGCTGGTCTGATCAAGGAGCGCAAATCTCTCCCTCAGATCATCACGAAGTGAGAAGTGTGATGACTTGACAGCAAATCCTGTTGGGGCTTAATCGTATGCCCCAACTACCTCGATAGTATCGCATCAATCGACGTAATGGGGTAGGCATCCTAGTAGTATCATAATAAACGAACTCAGAGTATGAAGCAAGAGCTAGACACAACAAACTATCTCAACGATCTAGATTCTGCAAGTCGGGTAGCCTGATGAGACGAGTAGCGATGTGTAGGGACGCACGGTCGTGCGTCCGTTGTGTCAAAGGTTACAGTGTCAATACTTTGACATCAATACATGTCTCGATGTTTTACAACGGACGCACGACCGTGCGTCCCTACAAAGGGCTACTCGTGAGATTTGCGGAACTATGTGACGCTTCAGCAGATCATAGACATACTCAACAGCTCGATGGTAACCCGAACGCAGCTCTAACGGCATAGATTAAGCAGAATATCAGTAGTCTTAGCAATATGAATATATAGCCTTATAAACCACACGTAGTTATGAAACAGCAAAACATCAGAATCGCACAATTCGTAGGTCTACTAGGGTGCCTACTTGTCATCACCTCTTGTTGTCTCTTTCGCTCCCCGAAAGACCCCAACCAAATCCAAGACCCTCCTCCCACAGATCGCAACTACCTCGCCTGTCGCGTGAACGGCAAGCCTGTAGTGTTTAAGCCTATATGGAAATGGGCTGGCTCCTTTTCTTCACATTTTGATATCTTCGAAGATACTATCAGCAATAAGTCATTAATCAAAATAGAGCTTCAAGGAGTCAATGCAACGGCTCTTGAAAACACTATTGAGCTTTATATATTTGGAGAATTTGATCTCAATGACTCTTTGTATGAAGTAAAAGATGGAATCCAAGCCACACTAAAAAAATACTACAATCTAGATTCAAACTCCCCTGGTCCTAGGTATAAGACAAAATATTTTAATCTAACTGGGTCTATTCAAATCTCGCAGTTTGACTATGCGCTTGATCCTAAGACAGATAAGCTACGAGGTCGTGTATCTGGAACTTTTAAACTGCAGTCAATGCCATCAGAAACAAACTTTGATAATCCGATAACGATTACGGATGGAGTATTTAATATTACACAAATAGGAGATCACTGACAATTATGAAAAACCTGAAAATGAAAAGTCCCCTTTTAATGCTTTTTGCGCTAGTTCTAGTCGTTACAACTAGAACTTTCGCTCAGCAAATTGAATCGGAGCGAGACAAAATCTTTGAGCACGTAGACTTACCGCAAGTTCCGCATGGAATACTAGAGGATTATGGTCTGTCTTCTGTTTCGTTGCTTCCCTATACGAAGCAAAAGTTAGACACAACAAACTATCTCAACTACGCAACGCTCCAGCAAATCATAGGCGGGCTCAATAGCTCGATGGTAATCCCCCATCGCCCTGATAGTATCAATCTGGATAGAGTAAACAGCCTTAATGAAGAGTACTATGGTAAAGGAGTTGTACCTATTACACTTTTGCGGTATGATCTTTGTCGTTTCTCCGAGGAGGCAGTCCGTCGTGGAGATGTCTATCCACTAAATGGCCAAATAAGAGTGAAAGGGGGTATCTCCAAGTCACCCTATGAAGAGCTACATCTCTTTGCCGCAGCACCTTTCACAAGCGAATTGTCCAGTCGAGATGTGACCTTTAGCATTCCTCAGCAGTTAATGCTTACGAATAGTCAAGCCATTGCGCAGATTGAGGTTCAGTTTGAAGAGGGACAACCCTTTCGTTCAATAGCTATTGGAGAGCAAGTCTCTTATCGCTATGCCACGGATGGTCTGAAGATGGTAACTATGCGCATACAGCAAGTAGGATCTGGTCGTTGGTATCGCTCTCACTTTCCTATTGCTATAACAACCCCGCAAGAGACGCAAATCGCTTTCGAATTTCCAGAACTTGAGTCTGTCTTTTTCCTATCAGAATCTGGGATGCATAGTGGAGGCACTCTGCAATACAAGCTCTCACCACACAATCATACAGGAAAGTTTCGTAAGCCGCTTTTTATAGTTGAGGGGTTTGATGTATATCCTACGGTTATTTCCGATCCCCAAACGAACTGGGATATTAATTCCTACTTTAGCGATGAACAATTCAATCGTATCCTCGACTTAGGCTATGATATCGCTTATTTGGACTATGCAGATGGTATGGACGACATCCGTCGCAATGCAGCTCTCTTTCAGGAGGCTCTACGATATATCAACACTCATAAAGAGGGAGACGAAAAGAATGTTGTCGTAGGGCTGAGTATGGGAGGTCTAGTTGCCTCGTATGGGTTACGTAAGATGGAGCTTGCAGGAGAGGATCACGAGACTCGTAAGTACATCTCCTATGATTCTCCACATATGGGAGCTAACGTGCCACTAGGAGCTTTTTATATGGCATACCACTGGCTTGAGGGATCAGAGTTTTCTAAAATTCGAAGAATCTCGAATGTATATCTATGGTATAAAAAAATCCCCGTAAGGATGAGTAAGATCCGAAAATGGTTGAGAAAGCCAGCGATTAGACAGTTGGTGCCTTTCTATACAGAGGATTATTTCGTCTTCCTAAAGCTTCGAGACCCAGGTATGAATAGTTTCACTAATCCTTACGACAACATTTATGATGTTCCTCTGAGTCCAAACCCAGAGTTTGCTTCATTTCATAAAGAATACAAACGGATGGGGCTACCACGTAAGACTTTTAATGTGGCATTTTCAAATGGAGCTATTGGAGCATCTCCAATAGTGCCTCGTGGATCTCACCTTGCTGAGGCTAGTGGCTATGTGTACGGGTTATTCGGTCTTTCTTCTGGATTCTTAGCTTCTCTCTTTAACAATCGAGGCCCACACCTCAATCATTTTCCCCTGACGAGTAGTACGTTTACTATAGATGCTTATGTTAATGCTATGCCTTGTCGAAATCCTTATTATCAAGACATAGCACTGACGAAATATTATCTCTTTGGAATCTTCCCCCATACGTATCACCTCTCTCGTATGCAAGTAAGAGTGCAAAATCCCAATCCGCTCTTTAATGATGTAGATGCTGGTGGCGTATATCCATTGTCTGATTATGCAAAGAAACCTCTTGTTGAGTGGACGGTGAATGATTCCGAGGAGTCTAAATTTTTGTCTTGGCTCTTTAGTAGCAAGTTTAGTGCAAAGGTGAACACGTCAAAGTTTTGCTTCGTGCCACTTAATAGCTCCTTGGGAATTCCAGCTGGAGAGAAAATAACAAGCTACGAAGAGGCTAAGCGAAAATCGCCTTTCGACTTCGTATACACCGTGAGTGGTGAGAGTTCGGAACAACACATCTCCTTTTGGAGTCACTTCAATGATTTCCTTTTAGCCTTAAAGGAAGACATCCCAAAGAACTATCGACCACAGCTTGACACCACAGCAACTATTTGCGACTGTGGTACAACACTCAAGGTGCTTAACCCTCTAGAGGGCTTTACCTATGAGTGGCATACGAGCCTTATGCTTGATATCCCTAGCAGGACTCAAGGTAATGGCATACGAGCCACTCTCTATCCTAGTGAGCTCGCAAAAAAGTATAGTCCTTTCGGAAAGATCGGCTTTGTCTATGTTGAGGCGTTTTTTAATGGGCGAAAGTTTGCCTCCTCAGATTCTTGTTACGTCTATATAGGTACGCCTACTACAAAGGAGGTTCAGATAACTCAACTTGAAGCCAAGAATAGCTATAATAGTAAGTACTTACCCTATCCAACGGTTCAGATTGACTGGCCATACTGGGGCAATATCACAGGAGTTGAATGGGGAAAAAAAGATCCGACAAATAATCTTGTCATTGACGGGAGTATTATTGATTATGACTTAGTAAAGCAACCTTTGGATCAGGGTCAATACGAAAGCATTGTTGAACCTGCGATGATTCGCTATGATCAGCAGTCCAACATCTATTTGGCACCATTAAACTCGAATAGTGGCTTTTCCCGGGATCTCATAGGACCTGATGGTAAACCAATAGAGAAATACGAAATTCCAGACTACATAAACGAGCAGTCGTTGATTCCCCGTCGTACGCTACAACTTCACTATGAGCCTAGTCGGACTCTTTTCGAAAAGCCTGGAAGATATACCCTCACCTATCGTCTTAAAAATGAATGTGGCGAAAGCGAGTCAAGCACATTCACCTATCAATATTTAGACGTACTAGACAATATAATGATAACTCCTTCTGTAGTGACGACAGAAGATGCCGTACTACGATATGACTGGACAAGTCATCGTCGCAAAGACTCTCAACAAGACCACTTGGCACAGCAAGAAATCGAATATACTTACGGGATATGGTCTGCAACAGGAGTCTTGCAGCGTATGGGAGGTGTCAAACTAGGTGACCCATTAGGAGTCATTGATCTACCCTACGGACAGTACCTCGTCAAGGTGTGGTATTATGATGCTTACAAAGAGTTTTGCGTGATGAGAAAATGAACCACTTGAGATACTAGCTTTGAAGAGTCTGTCTCGTAAAAGTGGAAAACAAGAATAATATACTTTCATATGAAAGGAAAAATCATTAAGGTGCTGTGGTGGCTCTTTGGGACCTTTTGGACTTTGGTCTTAATCATATTTGTGCTGATTTGGCACGGCGTCATCGGCTATATGCCTGATGTGGAGCAGTTGCAAAACCCTATCGACAAGTACGCCTCTGTCCTGATCTCGGACGATGGTGTGCAGCTGGGATCCTATGCGCACGGCTCGACGAATCGCATCTACGTGGGCTATGACGAGCTTGCTGAGCCACTGGTGCAGGCTCTGGTAGCTACGGAGGATGTGCGCTTTTACAAGCACTCGGGTGTCGACATGCGAGGCGTGGGGCGTGCCGTCGTCAAGCGTGGCATGCTTCGCCAGACGGCTGGTGGAGGCGGTAGTACCATCACACAGCAGCTGGCTAAGCAGCTCTACTCGCCTCATGCTAAATCGACGTTGCAGCGTCTCCTCCAAAAGCCGATCGAGTGGGTGATAGCAATCAAGCTCGAGCGCAACTATACCAAGGAGGAGATCATAGCGATGTATCTCAATCAGTTTGACTTCCTCTACAACGCTATCGGTATCCGCTCGGCTGCGCAGACTTACTTTGGCAAGAAGCCCTCAGAGCTGAACCTAAACGAGTCAGCGATGCTGGTGGGGATGTGTAAGAATCCCTCGCTCTACAACCCCGTCCTACACGCCGATAGCGAGGCACCGCTGAAGCGTCGCAACACAGTACTCCAGCAGATGGTCAAGGCGGGCTACATATCCGAGGAAACCTATACGAAGGCTGTCGCCGAGCCAATCCAGCTGAACTTCACCAGCAATACGCATTCCGATGGGTTGGCTCCTTATTATAGAGAGTTCGTGCGTCTACTACTGACGGCCAAGAAGCCTAAGCGAAGTGACTACTCGCAGTGGAACCAGGAGCAGTACGCCATCGATTCGCTCCTCTGGGAGACACAGCCGATCTATGGGTGGTGTCAGAAGAACAAGAAGTCTGACGGATCGCACTACGATCTCTATGCTGATGGACTCAAGATCTACGGTACGATCGATAGTCGTATGCAGCAGTACGCTGAGGAGGCGGTGCAGAAGCACATGAGCGAGTTTGTACAGCCTAACTTCGATCGTGAGATGCGGGGCTCTAAGCTGGCTCCTTATAGTAGCGACCTGACGGCACAGCAACGCAAGGATGCTATCGAGCGTGCACTGCACAACACGGATCGCTGGCGATCGCTCAAGAAGCTTGGCATGTCGCCAGAGGAGATCCGCAAGACCTTTGACCAAAAGCGCAAGATGCGCGTCTGGAGCTACAACGGCTGGGTCGACAAGGAGATGACTCCTCGGGACTCAGTACTATACTATAAGCACTTCCTCCATACGGGCTTCATGGCGATGAATCCGCACAATGGTAATATCCTGGCTTATGTCGGAGATGTGGACTTTCGCACGTTTAAGTATGATATGGTCTCGCAGGGACGACGACAGGTGGGGTCGACGATCAAGCCTTTTCTCTACTCCCTCAGTATGATACAGGGTATCTCTCCCTGTGAGCAGGTGATGCATCAGCCGATCACGCTCTATGATGCCAATGGCAAGGCGTGGACACCGCGCAATGCTGGTGCTAAGCGAGTGGGCGAGATGGTCTCGATCAAGTGGGGACTGCAAAACTCCTCTAACTGGGTCACGGCATATCTGATGGGGCGCACATCACCCTACACCTTTGTTCGCCTGCTCCACTCCTTCGGCATCAAGGGCAACATAGACCCTGTCGTCTCGGTGGCTCTCGGTACGCCCGATGTGACGGTCAGCGAGATGGTGGCGGCATACAGTGCTTTTGTCAATCAAGGCATCCGCGTCGACCCGATTCCTGTGACTCGTATCGAGGATCGTTACGGCAATGTGGTGGCGACCTTTACGGCCAATCTTACGGAGGTGCTCCCTGCACGAGCAGCCCTGCAGATGCTCGACATGATGCGCTCCGTGGTTGATGGCGGTACGGGTGGCAGACTGCGCTTCCGACATAATCTGACGATGCCTCTGGGTGGTAAGACGGGTACGACACAGCGCAACAGCGATGGTTGGTTCGTCGGCTTCTCTCCAGAGATCGTGGCCGGTTGTTGGGTCGGTGGCGAGGAGCGCTCGATACACTTCCGCTCGATGGCGTATGGACAGGGAGCCTCGGCAGCTCTGCCTGTCTTTGGCTACTTTATGAAGGCTGTCTACGCAGATCCATCGCTAGGCTACTCGGCGAGTACGCCATTTAACGTGCCTGCGGGCTTCTCTCCATGTGGTGAGCAGGCAACGGTCGACCTACACGAGCCTCTGAACGACGCTGTCGATGATGCTGTCGACGACGTTATGGAGGAGATCTTAGAGTGATTATGGCGTCGATCTTGGAGTGATGAAATAAACTTTTAGACGTTTGGCTCTCTAAAGACCAGAGAGATGGAGCTGTTGCTACCTCCAGAGACTTAAACCAACGCTCTCTAGGAGCTTCAAAAGAGTATTGCTCAGACCTTCAAAGGTTAATGTATCTTACAAATGTCGCTCATGTCATTTGTTTTTACGACCTTTGCAATCGGTTTGAGTACACTGAGTATTTGTACCCCTTTGCGTACAGCGCTCTTCTGTGGATGATTGGAGTGCGTGAACGTATTGTAGAGTTAACCCCTTAAAACGAGTATAGCCATGGCAATGAGACAATTAAAAATCAATCAGTCGATCACCAATCGTGAGAGTGCGTCGCTGGATCGTTACCTCCAAGAGATCGGGCGGACGAGCCTCATATCTCCCGAAGAGGAGGTGGAGCTGGCGCGTGAGATACATCGTGGTAATCGGCGTGCATTGAACAAACTGGTGGAGGCCAACCTCCGGTTTGTCGTCTCTGTGGCAAAGCAATATCAGAACCAAGGCCTGAGCCTTCCTGACCTGATCAATGAGGGAAACATTGGAATGATCAAGGCGGCCGAGAAGTTTGACGAGACACGTGGATTTAAGTTCATCTCCTACGCTGTATGGTGGATCCGTCAGTCTATCCTGCAGGCACTTGCCGAGCAGTCACGCATCGTGCGTCTGCCGCTCAATCAGGTGGGACTGCAGCAGAAGATGAATAAGGCGATCGTCAAGTTTGAGCAGCTCAATGGTCGTCGTCCTAGTCCGCAGGAGATAGCTGCTGAGCTGGAGCTCCCCGAGGACAAGATCCGTGAGGCGCTCAAGGTGCAGGGCAAGCATCAGTCGCTCGACGCTCCCTTTGTGGAGGGCGAGGACAATAACATGCTAGACGTCCTGGTCAATGAGGACACGCCCTCGACCGATAGCAGTCTGATCAACGAGTCTCTCTCTGCGGAGATAGATCGTATCCTGGATCAGCTGGGAGATCGTGAGGCGGAGGTGCTACGCTGCTTCTTCGGTATCGGTTGTCCTGAGATGACGCTTGAGGAGATCGGTGAGCGCACCAAGCTCTCTCGTGAGCGTGTGCGTCAGATCAAGGAGAAAGCGATCCGTCGCCTCAAGCAGTCTGACCGCTGCGAATACCTAAAGGCATATCTTGGATAGTCGTCTCGCTCGATAGCAGAGGCGCATCACAACTACATAAAGAGCCTCATTGGTCTAGCATACGACTGTAGCTAGAGCAATGAGGCTCCTTTTCTGAGACTGTTGCAAAAGTCAACAGTCTCTTTCTATACGACCCAATAATCTCATATTATATGACTAACAAGACAACTACCCCCTCGACCGACTGGCTGGGCTATCTGATGGGACTCATCTCATCGGCCACCTTTGGACTGATACCACTGCTGAGCATACCGGTGCTGGCGCAGGGCGTGGCAGAGGGGACTGTGCTGATGTACCGCTTTCTCATCGCAGCTCTCATCGTTGGTAGCATCGTCGTGATACGTAGAGAGTCGCTACGCATATCGTGGCGAAGCTTCTTGATACTGCTCGCCTTGTCTGTCTTGTACTTCTTCTCCTCCTTCCTGCTCATCGAGGGGTACCAGCACATGCCATCGGGAGTCGCTACGGTGCTACACTTCAGCTACCCAACATTTGTGGTGCTGCTTATGTTTCTCGTCTTTCGTCAGCGAATCAATGTACTGCAGGGGCTAGCTGTCCTCTTAGCTTTAGGTGGCGTGTCGCTCATCTCTGGCTTCTTTGAGTCAGACGTGACCTCCATACCGCTCAGGCCGTTGCTTACGGTACTTTTCTCCGGTTTTTGCTACGCCACCTACATCGTCATCCTTCGTCACTCCCGCCTAGAGCCGATGAGCAGCTTCAAGCTAACCACCTACGTCATGGGACTCTCGACCATACTCTTTGCGCTATTCTGCAAAGCGACAGGCGCCAGCCTCGTTCTAGACAATACGACGCAATGGATCTACACCGCCCTGCTAGCACTCATCCCGACCGTCTGCGCTAATATCACGCTCGTCTGGGCGGTACAGCGAATAGGCTCCACGCCGACCGCTATCATGGGCGCGCTGGAGCCACTCACAGCCGTCATCGTGGGGGCACTAGCCCTAGGCGAGGAACTCTCCCTAGGTCAAGGCATCGGCATCGGCGTCGTCCTGCTAGCCGTCCTGCTACTAGTCGTGTCGCCGCTTCTGATGCGCCGACTCAAGCAGGTGTAGCTAAAGCTGGCGCGCCAAGCTGCGCGAGAGATAAAACTTGTTCGTCTCGGAGACGTAGACGACAGGCATCGGAAGCTCTTGCTCCACCCCGTCAACCCATGCTCTGCGCTGGTAGGCGCGTAGCTCGATCTCGTGTCCCTTGTAGTGGATCGTGATCCGCTTCTCCTCGGGTTGGTCACCCGTTATCTCGCACGGAGCTTGAGGAAAGAGCGCATCGTGTGGCGCATAGTACTCCTCCGAGAGCTCCAGCATCGTCTGCTTCAGACCCAGCTGCGTACGCATATAGTTATGCAGATCAATGTTGGTCACACAACCTCTGATCGGCGTCAACTGCTGTGGCGTGTAGCTAGCGAGAAAGACCTCTTCGCCCGTATGCCCATGCGTCGTAAAGCCAATGAGCAGGTGACGCTTCATCCAGTCAACGAAGTACTCCTTCAGACGATACTTCTGGCTCCAGCCCAGCTCCGCATACTTCGCCTTGCGTTGCTCAGCCGACAGTGTCGAGCAGGCATAGTCCTCGACCGCATTGATCTCCGCCAGCTCCTCATCCGAAGGACGTATGCCGCTCCAGCTGTAGAGACTGTCGGCCAAGTGTGAGAGCGCCGTCTGGCTCGTCTTGCGACCCAGCTCTACCGAGCTATAGCGAAAGCGTGTCAGCGGCATGATCAGTTCATCTAGTGTCAGACGCGCATAGCCCCGATCCACACGACCGATGCTCATACCACTGTTACCATGGTCTGCCGTCACGAGGACGATCGTATTCCCGTCCCGCTGTGCATAGTCCAGTGCCACGGCAACCGCCTTGTCAAAAGCTAGAAACTCCGTAGCCATCGCCACGGGATCGTTGGCGTGAGCAGCCCAGTCTACCTTGCTGCCCTCCACCATCAGGACGAAGCCGTTAGGGTTCTCCAGATTACGGATTGCCGTCTCCGTCATCTCAGCCAGCGAAGGGTAGCGCAGCGTGTCTCCCAGCGAACGCCTGTCTAAGTCGTACGGCATATCCATCTCTCCAAAAAGTGCCCACATACCGCCCCCTCGATGCGCTCGCATAGCTGCGAGATCATCGAGGTAAAGTGTTATACCCTGGCGGTTCAGACGCTCCTTTAGTTCACTTGTCATCAGCGAGGTACCACCACCTAGGAGGAGGTCCACGCCATTGTCCACCATCTGCGGCACGATGCTCTTGTAGAGCTTGCGAGAGGACGTGTGAGCCGTGCAGTCTGCTGGCGTAGCGTGGGGAAATTCGCACGTACAGACGACCCCGATACGCTTACCTTGCGTCTGCTTGGCAGCCTCCAAAAGGGTCACGACAGGACGATAAGCCCACGAAGAGTCGAGCGGTACCAAGTCATTGTGGGGCTCGCTGTACGGATAGGTAGCGATAAAGCCATCGATCGAGGGAACGCCCGTCATATAGCAAGAGGTGGTCGGAGCCGAGTCCCCGATAGGCGCATTGGAGCAGTAGGTGATGACACTCCCCGAGAGGTAAGGGTCGAGCGATAGATGCTGCGCCTGAGGGTCGAGTGCCCTCTGGTACCAGCGAGCCAGCGAGACTGTCGGCAGCGAGGTGCCGTCCGAGATGAGGAGGATCACATTCTTCGCAGGTCGCTCTGGTAGGGGGTACTCCTTTTGCTGCCCCAGCAGTGAGAGGGTGGGGAGGAGCAGTAGTAAGATACGTAAGATGCTTTTCATGTAAGGTTGTATTTAAGGTGTTGTTAGGTTGTCAGTTGGTAGTGCTTCGTACATCAAGGTGAGACTGATAAAGTCCTCTACCGAGAGACGCTCTGCACGGAGCGTGAAGATTTCATGATCAGCATAGGGGAACTCCTTGCCAAAGAGAGACATCAAGGCATTGCGTAGCATCTTCCGTCGCTGTCCGAAGGCGGTCTTGACCACCCGCTTGAAGTTAGCCTCATCGCAGGGCAGTGCGGTGCGACTATTTCGTTGTGCGATCATCACGCCGCCATCTACCTTGGGCGGTGGATTGAAGTCACGCTTAGACACCTTAAAGAGGTAGTCGCAGTCGTACCAGCACTGGAGCAAGACGCTTAGGATGCCGTAGTCACGCCCCCCAGGCGAGGCACACAACCGCTGCGCCACCTCGTGCTGTAGCATACCCGCCACAGCTGGGATGCGCTCGCGTAGCTCTAGGATGCGAAAGAAGATCTGCGAAGAGATATTGTACGGATAGTTGCCGATCACCACAAAAGGCGTGTCCGCCCGACCAGGTATCAGCTTCTCAGCCGGGAGCTTGAGGAAGTCCCCCTCGATGACCCGCCCCTCCTGGCTCAGTTGTGGGAAGTGCTGGTGCAGATACTCGATACTCTCGTGATCTATGTCGATCACCTGCAGGTCGTGTCCCGCCTCTAGGAGAGGCTGCGTCAGGACGCCCATGCCAGGGCCCACCTCTAGTATCGGCGTACCGAGATAGTCGGCGATCGAGTCGGCAATGCGCTGTGCTGCGCCACGGTCCGTGAGAAAGTGCTGCCCTAGATATTTCTTCGCTCGTACAGAATCCATAGTTCTTTCGCTCGTTGTCGTGCCAAAAGTACAACTTTTCCGTCAAGGGAGAGGG
>CAMCJO010000002.1 GCA_945875135.1 uncultured Porphyromonas sp. | reverse complement strand
TCTACAGTTGAGCCCCCTCGGGATGTCCTTTCTGACTTTTATCGGACAGCAATAATTTCAGATTTCGGAAATCGGGCTACTCGTTTCGTCCTCCTATATTTAGGTGCTGGCGAAGAGACACAACAAAAGGAAGGCTCGCCTCATGAGGTCGTGTGGACCTGTGAGGTGAGCCTTCCTTTTCGTTGTCTGTATCTATGAGGAGACTACATAGGGTACTCCTGAGATAATCTTTGCTTTAGAGCTACTATACGAGCTGCTCTGTGAGGCAGTTGTTACTTAGCGGGAGCGGTCTCGGAGGTCTTCTCCTCGTCGATCTTCTTAGCGCGGTAGCTGGCGTTAGATCCAGTCTGACGGCTCTGTGCCTCGATCTCGTCATGCTCCTTTTGCGACATGACGAGGAGCTTGTCATACTCGGGTAGACCTGTACCTGCGGGGATGAGGTGACCACAGATGACATTCTCCTTGATGCCCTCGAGCTTGTCTACCTTGCCCGAGATGGCCGCATCGTTGAGTACCTTGGAGGTCTCCTGGAAGGAAGCCGCCGAGATGAAGCCTCGCGTCTGTAGCGCAGCCTTTGTGATACCCTGTAGGATCTGATTGGTCGTGGCAGGCATCGCATCTCGTGCTACAGCGGGCTTGAGGTCGCGACGCTTGAGGGAGCTATTCTCATCACGTAGCTTACGGCTCGAGATGATCTGTCCAGGCTTCATGGTGGTGGAGTCACCTGCATCGGTGATGACCTTCATACCCCAGAGCTTGTCGTTCTCCTCGGTAGCATCGTTTTTGTCTACAATCTGCTGAGGCATCAGATGGGTATCTCCTGGATCGATGACCTGTACCTTGCGCATCATCTGGCGGACGATCACCTCAAAGTGCTTATCATTGATCTTCACACCTTGTAGACGATAGACGTCCTGCACCTCGTTGACAATGTACTCCTGTACGGCCGTGGGACCCTTGATGGCGAGGATGTCTGCTGGCGTGATAGCACCCTCGGAGAGGGGCATACCTGCACGTACATAGTCGCCAGGCTGTACGAGGATCTGCTTCGTAAGTGGTACGAAGTACTTACGGATCTCACCTAGACGAGAGGTGATGGAGATCTCCTGATTGCCACGCTTGACGCCAGCGAAGTCGATGGTACCATCGATCTCTGCTACGACAGCAGGGCTCGAAGGGTTGCGCGCCTCAAAGAGCTCCTGAACACGTGGCAGACCACCCGTGATATCACCCGCACCAGAGATAGCGCGTGGCGTCTTGGTGATGATGTCGCCCTGAGTGATCATATCGCCGTCCTCCTTGACTAGGTGTGCACCGACGGGGAGGTTGTACGAGCGAAGTACATTGCCCTGCTCGTCTAGTATCTGGGCCGTCGGGATGAGGTTGTTCTTGACACCTTGCTTGCGGATGATGACTATCTCCTTGTGCGAAGCACTCTCGTCGGTCTCGTACTCGAAGGTGACCTTCTCAACAAGATTCTCGAAGACAAGACGACCTGAGAACTCGGAGACGAGTGCCGTATTGTGTGGGTCAAAGTTGAGCAGCGTATCGTCCTTGCTGACGGTAGCTCCGTTTGCAAAGAAAATGGTGCTGGCATAGGGTACCAACTCGTGCTGCAGTATGACACCTGTCTTGGAGTCTAGGATGCGTAGCTCGGCAGTACGATTGACTACGATATGTGCGGGTCGCATGTTGCCATCTCGTCCAGCTCGCTCTACGTCTACGTAGCGGATGTCTGAGTACTCGATGGTACCAGAGAATCGTGCACGTACGGTAGCATCGGTCTCTTGGTTGCTTGCTGTACCACCAGCGTGGAAGGTTCGTAGCGTCAGCTGCGTACCTGGCTCACCGATAGCTTGCGCTGCGATGACACCGACCACCTCGCCGCGCTGTACGAGCTTGTTGGTGGCGAGGTTGCGACCGTAGCACTTGGCGCAGACACCGTTTTTCGTTTCGCAGGTGAGTACGGAGCGTACCTCGACAGTCTCGATACCAGCTGCGGTGATGGCAGCTACAGCTACCTCGTTGATCTCCTCACCAGCACGTACGATATACTCGCCAGTCTCGGGGTGCTTGATGTCATGGACGGATGTACGACCGAGGATGCGCTCGCCGAGGGTGGCGACGACGGTACTATTCTTCATCACGTCAGCCATCTCGATGCCTCGCAGTGTGCCACAATCCTCCTCAGAGATGACGACATCGTGCGATACATCCACGAGACGACGTGTCAGATAACCCGCATCAGCCGTCTTAAGTGCGGTATCGGCCAGACCCTTACGAGCACCGTGTGAGGAGATAAAGTACTCCAGCACGGAGAGACCCTCCTTGAAGTTGGAGAGAATAGGGTTCTCAATGACCTGTCCGCCACCTGAACCACTCTTCTGAGGTTTAGCCATCAGACCACGAATACCAGCGAGCTGACGAATCTGCTCCTTCGAACCACGAGCTCCTGAGTCCATCATCATGAAGATGTTGTTGAAGCCTTCGTCGTCTTGAGCTAGCTGTCTCATCAGTGAAGCGGTGATCTTGTTAGAGACGTTACTCCACGTGTCGATGATCTGGTTGTATCGCTCGGTATTGGTGATGAAGCCCTCGTTGTACTGTGCAAAGATCTCCTCGACACGCTCATTGCCCTCAGCGACGAGCTTCTCCTTGTCCTTAGGAATGACGACGTCTTGCAGACGGAAGGAGAGACCACCCTTGAATGCCATGTAGTATCCGAGGTTCTTGATCTTGTCTAGGAACTGTGCGGTCTTGGCAAAGCCACACACCTTGATCACATTGGAGATGATAGAGCGGAGAGCGCCCTTACCCAGAGTCTCGTTGATGTAACCGACCTCGGAGGGAACGTTTTCATTGACCATGATACGTCCCATAGAGGTCTCGATGATCTTGCTGACGAGCTGACCGTCCTCGAGGACGTTGTCAATGAGTACGTTGATCGGTGCGTGAATGTCTAGCTTGCCCTCGTTGTACGCAATCCGGGCCTCTTCGACACCATAGAAGGTGAGTCCGCTACCCTTGACCCCCTTGCGGATCTTGGTGATGTAGTAGAGTCCCAAGACCATATCCTGAGAGGGAACGGTGATAGGTGCACCATTGGCAGGGTTGAGGATATTGTGTGAGGCGAGCATGAGTAGCTGTGCCTCGAGGATAGCTTCGTTGCCTAGGGGTAGGTGTACAGCCATCTGGTCACCATCGAAGTCAGCGTTGAAAGCGGTACAAGCCAAGGGGTGTAGCTGGATAGCTTTGCCCTCGATCATCTTGGGCTGGAAGGCTTGTATACCTAGACGGTGTAGCGTCGGAGCACGGTTGAGTAGTACGGGGTGCCCCTTCATGACGTTCTCAAGGATCTCCCAGATGACGTTGTCACGACGATCTACGATACGCTTGGCGCTCTTGACGGTCTTGACGACACCACGCTCGATGAGCTTGCGGATGATAAAGGGCTTGTAGAGCTCAGCTGCCATATCCTTAGGCAGACCGCACTCATGCATCTGTAGCTCAGGACCGACGACGATGACGGAGCGTGCCGAGTAGTCTACACGCTTACCGAGTAGGTTCTGACGGAAGCGACCAGGCTTACCCTTGAGGCTGTCAGAGAGAGACTTGAGGGGACGGTTGTTTTCGCCCTTGAATGCGCTAGACTTACGTGAGTTGTCGAGGAGTGAGTCGACAGCCTCTTGGAGCATGCGCTTCTCATTGCGAATGATCACCTCGGGGACGCTCTGCTCTAGGAGTCGCTTGAGACGATTGTTACGCAGTATGACACGACGATAGAGCTCGTTGAGATCACTTGTTGCAAAGCGACCACCATCGAGCGGTACGAGTGGGCGTAGATCGGGAGGAATGACGGGTACGACCTTGAGGATCATCCACTCGGGGCGGTTGATATCCTTGGAAGCACGGAAGGACTCGACGACGTTGAGTCGCTTGAGTGCGTCTAGACGGCGCTGCTGTGAGGTCTCTGTCTGAGCCTTGTCGCGTAGCTCGTAAGAGAGGCTATCTAGATCTAGGTTAGAGAGCATCTCATAGAGTGCCTCGGCCCCGATCTTTGCAACAAACTTGTCAGGGTCACTCTCGGGTAGGTCGTAGTTGTCTGGGTGGCTCTGATCGATCTCGTCTAGCTTGGCCTGATACTCCTCTTCGGTGAGGATCGTATTGACCTCTAGATCAGAGACACCGCTCTGCAGTACGATATACTTCTCGTAGTAGATGATCGCCTCAAGGTCTTTCGACTTGAGATTGAGCAGTGAGGCGAGCTTGTTAGGTAGACTGCGGAAGTACCAGATGTGTGCAACGGGTACAGCGAGCTTGATATGCCCAGTACGCTCACGACGCACTTTCTTCTCCGTAACCTCTACACCACAACGGTCGCAGATGGTACCACGGAAGCGTATGCGCTTGAACTTACCACAGTTGCACTCGTAATCTTTGACTGGACCGAAGATTCTCTCGCAAAAGAGTCCGTCACGTACTGGCTTGTATGTTTTATAGTCAAGAGTATTCGGATTCGTAACCTCTCCATGTGATGCCGCTAGTATCTCCTCTGGGGATGCCAGGGAGAGCCTAATGGATGAAAAGGTGGTCTTGCTCTTAGGGGCTGTCTTGTATGCCATAAATTAAGTCTGACTATATATAGTGTGTAAGGATAGGGGAGGGGATTACTCAATATGTACGCTGAGGGCTAGACCCTTGAGCTCATTGAGTAGCACGTTGAGAGACTCGGGGAGACCTGGCGTGGGCATGTTGTCGCCACGTACGATCGCCTCGTAAGCCTTAGAGCGACCCACGACGTCATCACTCTTGATGGTGAGGATCTCCTGAAGGACGTGTGCCGCACCGAAGGCCTCCAGAGCCCACACCTCCATCTCTCCGAAGCGCTGACCTCCGAAGTTGGACTTACCACCGAGAGGTTGCTGTGTGATCAGTGAGTACGGACCGATCGAGCGGGCGTGCATCTTGTCATCGACCATGTGGCCCAGCTTGAGGAAGTAGGTGACACCTACGGTCGCCTCCTGGTCAAAGGGCTCGCCTGTACCGCCATCGTAGAGCTTCATCTGACCGCCACGTGGTAGACCAGCCTTGTCGGTCCACTCGTTGAGATCTTCGAGTGTAGCTCCATCGAAGATAGGAGTCGCAAACTTGACGCCTAGCTTCTGCCCAGCCCACGCTAGAACGGCCTCAAAGATCTGTCCTAGGTTCATACGCGAAGGCACACCCAGCGGGTTAAGACAGATGTCTACTGGAGTACCATCTGGCAGGTAAGGCATATCCTCACGACGTACGATCTTGGAGACGATACCTTTGTTACCATGTCGTCCAGCCATCTTGTCGCCGACCTGTATCTTACGCTTCTTAGCGATCAGGATCTTAGCGGTCTGGATGATGCCTGAGGGCAACTCATCGCCGAGGGTCTCATCGAGCTTGCGTCTATTGACCTCTGCGATTGTGACCTTGTCCTTCTTGATATAGTTAGCGATCGTCTGCTTGACAAGTTCATTAGTATGCTCGTCCTTGGTCCAGTCAGACATGCGCAAGTCATTGTAGTCTAGCTCGAGGAGCAGCGACTTAGTGATGCGTGTACCAGCCTTGACCTTGACGACACCGATGTAGTCGACGAAGTCTGTTGCTGTGGTCTTGTGCTTCTTGAGGATGATCTGCAGCTTGGAGACTAGCTCGTCCTTGAGTGCCGTTTGTAGCTTGGAGAGCTCCTCCTCGTAGCGCTGGTTGATCTTGCGGGTTGCGGCTATACCTCCCTTACGATTGGCTCGTGAGTAGAGCTTTGTGTCGATGACGACACCCTTGAGTGAGGGCGAAGCCTTGAGCGAAGCGTCCTTGACATCACCCGCCTTGTCGCCAAAGATGGCTAAGAGTAGCTTCTCCTCAGGGGTGGGGTCGGACTCGCCCTTTGGCGTAATCTTACCTACTAGGATGTCGCCCGGTACGATGCGAGCACCGACACGAACGATACCGTTAGCGTCGAGGTCTTTGGTTGCTTCCTCACTTACGTTGGGGATGTCTGCCGTAAACTCCTCCATGCCGCGCTTCGTCTCACGTACGTCGAGTGAGTACTCATCGACATGTATAGAGGTGAAGAGATCCTCTGAGACGACACGCTCGTTGAGTACGATCGCATCCTCGTAGTTGTACCCCTTCCAAGGCATGTAAGCGGCCAAGATATTGCGTCCGAGTGCTAGCTCGCCATCTTGTGTGGAGAAGCCCTCGGTGAGTATCTGCCCCTTGGTGACTCGGTCTCCCTTGCGGCAGACGGGGCTTAGGTCTATCGTTGTAGATTGATTTGTCTTGCGATACTTAGGTAGCTTGTAGGTAACCTCTGAGGGCTCAAAGCTGACAAGCTCCTCCTCCTCTGTGCGGTCATAGTCGACCACGATCTTGGTGGCATCGACATAAACGACCACGCCGTCGCCCGCAGCCTCTATCTGAGTACGAGAGTCTGAGACTAGTCTGCGCTCGATGCCTGTGCCTACGATAGGAGCCTCGGGTGTCAGTAGCGGTACGGCCTGACGCATCATGTTCGATCCCATGAGGGCACGGTTAGCATCGTCGTGCTCGAGGAATGGAATGAGCGAAGCAGCAATCGAAGCGATCTGCGTCGGAGAGACGTCCATCAGGTCTACCTCATCAGGCTCCACAACGGGGAAGTCAGCCCCATAACGCGCCTTGACACGAGAGCGGATGAAGTGTCCGTCGTCGTCTAGGGGAGCGTTACCCTGAGCTACGGTCTTGTCCTCCTCTTCTTCAGCCGTAAAGTAGGCAAGCTCGGAGTCTTCAAAGCTTACCGTACCCTTCTTGACATTACGATAAGGCGTCGTGATGAAGCCTAGTTCGTTGATCTTTGCATAGACACAAAGCGAGGAGATGAGTCCGATGTTTGGACCCTCAGGCGTCTCGATAGGACAGAGACGACCATAATGAGTGTAGTGTACGTCTCGCACCTCAAAGCCTGCACGATCTCGAGTCAGACCGCCAGGTCCTAGTGCTGACAGACGACGCTTGTGCGTGATCTCAGAGAGTGGATTCTGCTGATCCATAAACTGTGAGAGTGCGTTGGTCCCAAAGAAGCTGTTGACAACCGATGCGATCGTCTTAGAGTTGACTAGATCGACGGGAGTAAAGACCTCGCTGTCACGTACGTTCATACGCTCCTTGACCGTACGAGCCATACGACTTAGACCTATACTAAACTGGTTGTATAGTTGCTCGCCTACGGTCCTAACACGACGGTTGGAGAGGTGGTCGATGTCATCGACAGGAGCCTTACCATTGACTAGCTTGATCAGATGACGTATGATCGCAACGATATCCTCAGCTGTGAGGATCTTGACGTTGGGATCTATGTCTAGTCCTAGCTTGCTATTGATCTTGTAGCGCCCTACATCGCCTAGGTCATAGCGCTTCTCTGAGAAGAAGATGTTGTTGAAGATCTCCTTAGCACTCTGATCATCGGGTGGAGTAGAGTTGCGTAGGAGGTTGTAGATGAAGTTGTAGGCAGCCTGCTCAGAGTTGGCTGAGTCACGCTTGAGCGTGTTAAAGATGATCGAGTAGTCCATGACCTCTTGGTCTGTAGACTCCTGATCAGATGTGGCTAAGTCACGACGTAGGAGGATGGTCTCGATACCATTCTCTAGGATGACCTGAGCGTTGTCTTCGTCTAGGATAGCATTTTGCTCTACGAGCGTATTGTATCGTGCGAAGGTCTCAGTCTCTCCTGTCTCCTCCTCGCTCTCCTCATCGTAATACTTCAGTATGACGGAGGCAGCTAGCTGTCGTCCATAGTTAGCCTGTAGCGACTCTAGCGTGACAGGGATCTCCTCAGCGATGCCAAAGAGGTCGAGGATGTCTTTGTCTGTCTCATAGCCGATGGCACGTAGGAGGGTCGTGATGGGGAGCTTTTTCTTACGATCGATGTAAGCGTATAGCTCGTTGTTCGTATCAGTAGCGAACTCGATCCACGACCCCTTGAATGGGATGATACGAGCCGAGTAGAGTCTCGTCCCGTTGTTGTGTAGACTAGATCCAAAGAAGACTCCCGGTGAGCGGTGTAGCTGAGATACGACTACTCTCTCTGCACCATTGATGACAAAGGTCCCGGCAGGTGTCATATAGGGGATCGAACCTAGGAAGACGTCCTGTACGGTGGACTCAAAGTCTTCGTGCTCGGGGTCTTCGCAGGTGAGCTTGAGCTTGGCTCTTAGGGGGACGCTATAGGTCAGACCACGACGCAAGCACTCCTCTATCGAATACTTGGGAGGATCGACGAAGTAGTCTTCAAATAGAAGCTTGAAGTTGTTGCGAGTGTCTTCGATGGGGAAGTTCTCAGAGAAGACTTTAAATAATCCCTCTTTCTTTCTACTCTCGGCAGGAGTATTGAGCTGAAAGAAGTCCTGAAAAGATTTGAGCTGCACCTCCAAGAAGTCAGGGTACTCCATTGGATGAGCAATAGATGCGAAGCTCTTTCTAGTATTAGTTGGTTTGGATGCCATCGTATGCTTCAGAGAGAAATGGTAAATGTAGGGGAGAGGAGCTGCTCTCACGAAGAGAGTCGGGGGAGCAGATACTCACTAGCGTGTAGCGAGCTACTACTCGAGAGATCGAGCTATAAGAGTCTAGCTCTAGAGACTTGTATCTAATCCTATCTGACAGTCCAAGACACCGCCTCAACGTGTAGAGAGCGTCACTTCGTACTGTGACAGCTTCATCTGTGGGTGGTGCCTCCAGAGAGCAAAAGATGCGAAAAGGCTAAGAACTCCCCCCATACGTATCGAGGGGGGAATCCTTAACCAATATGACCTGTGTCAGACAGGTGTCAAGCGGGTTTACTTTAGTTCAACCTCAGCACCAGCCTCCTCAAGTGCAGCCTTGAGAGCCTCAGCTGTAGCCTTGTCGACACCCTCCTTGATGTTCGTAGGTGCAGCGTCGACTAGCTCCTTAGCCTCCTTGAGACCAAGACCTGCGTGCTCCTTAACAGCCTTAACGACTGCAAGCTTAGCAGCGCCAAAGCTCTTAAGTACAACGTCGAAAGAGGACTTCTCCTCAGCCTCTGCTGCAGCACCAGCTGCAGGACCAGCTACAGCGACTGCTGCAGCTGCAGGCTCGATACCATACTCCTCCTTGAGGAGCTCCTTGAGCTCGCTTACTTCCTTTACTGTGAGATTAACAAGAGTCTCTGCAATAGCCTTTATATCTGCCATGTCTGTATTGATGTTATGTTTGTTTCTGATTGAAGTGATTTCTTAGATGTTTATTGCCTCTCGGCTAGGGTATCTAAGACCCCATGGATAGTGCCAGCTGCTGAATCGAGCTGTCCGAGTACGCCCTGGATTGGGCCCTCCAGCATAGCTACAACGTCAGCAATGAGCTCCTCGCGACTCTTAATGTTGACAAGAGTCTCGAGTTGGTCAGCTCCGATGTAAAAGCCCTCTTGAACGTACGCAGCCTTTAGGTCGGGACGTCCGAGTTCCTTATTGTCAGAGCGGAAAGCCTTGATCGCTTTAGCAGGAGCATTAGCAACCTCTGAGAACATGACCGCCGTATTGCCCTTGAGAGACTCGTAGAGCTCTGCGTAATCGACAGAGTCGATTTCGCTGAGGGCACGACGCATCAGCGTGTTCTTGACTACGAGCAGCTTGACGCCACTCTTATTGCAGAGACGGCGTAGTTCGCTCGTCTTCTCAGCATTGAGTGCCTCGATGTTGGTCAAGTAGAAGTTGGGGTAGCTCTCTATATAAGAGTGTAACTGCTCGATGACAGTTGACTTCGTTTCCTTTTTCATAGAATTGTGTTTCTTAGATGGTGAGACGTTATTCTACTACGGATACGACTGACTTGGGATCTACTTTGATCCCTGCACTCATTGTTGTAGAGAGGTAGATGCTCTTGATATAGGTTCCCTTAGCAGAGGAAGGTTTCAGGCGTACCACCGTGTCGATGAACTCCTTAGCGTTTTCTCTAATTTGCTTAGGATCAAAAGAGATCTTACCCACAGAGGTATGTATGATACCTGCCTTGTCGACCTTGAAGTCGATCTTACCAGCCTTAACCTCCTTGATAGCAGCGCCGATATCGTTTGTTACGGTACCGCTCTTGGGGTTAGGCATCAGACCACGTGGTCCTAGTACACGACCCAAAGCTCCGATCTTGCCCATGACGCTAGGCATGGTGATGATCACATCGATGTCAGTCCATCCAGACTTGATCTTGTTGATGTACTCATCGAGACCGACATAGTCGGCTCCAGCCGCTTGCGCCTCTGCCTCCTTATCTGGAGTACAGAGTGCTAGGACACGTACCTCCTTACCGACACCATGAGGCAGTGAGACAGTGCCACGCACCATCTGATTAGCCTTGCGAGGGTCGACACCCAGGCGAATGTCTATGTCTACTGAAGCGTCAAACTTCGTGAAGGTAATCTCCTTCAGAAGCTTGGAAGCCTCATCTAGTGAATAGGACTTGCCTGCTTCGACCTTACTCGCTACTATCTTCTGATTTTTTGTTAGTTTACTCATTTCAGTTGATTGCGATTAGAGATTCTCAGGTTTCGTACCCGTCACACTAATCCCCATACTACGAGCTGTACCAGCGACCATTTTCATAGCCGACTCGACAGCGAAGCAGTTGAGGTCAGACATCTTATCTTCTGCTATAGCCTTAACTTGATCCCAAGTGACTTTAGCAACTTTGATTCGGTTGGGTTCTGCTGAGCCGCCTTTAGCCTTACTAGCCTCTAGTAGCTGTACGGCTACAGGAGGAGTCTTGACGATGAAGTCAAAGGACTTGTCAGCATAGTAGGTTATCACGACTGGCAATACCTTACCAGCGCGATCCTGAGTCCTGGCATTAAATTGCTTACAAAACTCCATGATGTTGATACCCTTAGCACCAAGTGCCGGGCCTACAGGAGGCGAGGGGTTAGCGGCCCCTCCTTTGATTTGCAGCTTAAGCTGCCCTGCAACTTCTTTTGCCATTTTGTTATTCGATTATATTATAAACAGATACACACGGAGGTCATCACTGCATCTAGGGTAGTATCCTCGTGGAGCGAGTAGAGGTCTTTTAGTTGGAAGCTAGACCACTGCTCGACGCTATCCGAGAGAGTTAGCACTACACCTATGTGAGCAACTATGAGTCGGTATGCTCGATCCGTAACAATCTCCTATTCCTTCTCGACCTGTGTGTATTCAAGCTCCAGTGGAGTCTTCCTTCCGAAGATCTTCACCATCACCTTGAGCTTTCTCTTATCACTCTTGACCTCGTCGATTGTTGCTGAGAAGTCTGAGAATGGACCATCAATGATCCGTACAGACTCGCCGACGCTGTACTCAACGTCAAAACGTCCAGCGCCCTCAGCGTCACGATCTGCTTGTCCCAAGAGAGCCTGTACTTCTTGAGTACGTAGGGGCTCTGGAGATAGCTGACCGTCAGTCATGCGAGAGTTCAAGAAACCTATTACATTAGGTATCGTACACAACGTGTGCTCCGTATCGCCAACGAGTGCAGCCTCCACCAGCACATAGCCAGGCATGTAGGGGCGCTCTTTGACCACCTTCTTGCCATTGCGCTGAGAGACCACCTGCTCGGTGGGGACTAGTACACGACGTACGTACGAGCCTAAAGTTCCATTGGACTTAGCCGCTTCTATATACTCACAGACTTTCTTTTCCTGTCCGCTGAGGACACGAAGGACGTAAAATCTCATGGGTTGTGAATCTTGACTCATGTCTTTAGTTTAGATTAGATTCGATGATAGAATACGGTTGATCCGTTTTTGACTACTCGGTAAAGCCTTTACTCAATAGTAGATAAGCGACATAACTATGGGACCTTACAAACCCTGGCTGGGGTCTGCTGTGCTGATGTCGCACATTGCCCCCTAGACTCTTGCTTATCTCTCTAGGCTTAATATGTCAATGCTCTCTACTGGATGCACAGTCTAGACGAGCCCGTACACAAACTGCATGAGCTGCTGGAAGACAAAGTCTACGCCTGCGACAAAGATGGCGATAATCACCGAAGCGATCATGACGACCACTGTGCTATTGATCAGTTCGCTACGACTGGGCCAGCTAACTTTGTGTACCAACTCATTGTAGCAGTTCTTGATGTAGGAACCTGTACGCTTGAAAAAGTTCATAAGAGCATCTTATAGTTTGCACGGGTTGAGAGGCTCGAACTCCCGACACCAGGTTTTGGAGACCTGTGCTCTACCAACTGAGCTAAACCCGTATGTTAGCATCGTCTCGTACACGTCTGACTACTTAGTCTCGGACGTGTTGTGCGCAGTCTGTGAGTCCTAATTAGTCAGAAGACTCGATCTGCTAGAGATGATGATTGTGGAGGTGAAAACTCCTCGTAACTCCCCCTCCCACTATGGCCTTTGCTCCTAGAGGAGTGAGTCCATATTTAGTGGGGGAGGGAGTTGGGAGAAGTTAAGGTTGCTGTCTGACCTTAAGCAGGCTCTAGATGAGCCAGAGGCCAAGTCAGCAGAGAGTTATTAGTCCTCTAGTGAGGTGATCTGACCAGCACCGACTGTACGACCACCCTCACGGATAGCGAAGCGTAGACCTACGCTACAAGCTACTGGAGAGATGAGCTTGACGTCGATGGTGACATTATCACCAGGCATAACCATCTCTACACCCTCTGGGAGTGTGATCTCGCCCGTTACGTCTAGCGTACGGATGTAGAACTGAGGACGGTACTTGTTGTGGAATGGTGTGTGACGACCACCCTCTTCCTTCTTCAGGATATAGACCTCAGCCTTGAAGTGATCGTGAGGCTTAACCTGTCCTGGGTGTGCGAGGACCATACCGCGCTTGATCTCGTCCTTGTCGATACCACGGAGTAGGAGACCTACGTTATCACCAGCCTCACCCTCATCAAGGATCTTGCGGAACATTTCCACGCCAGTTACGACGCTCTTCTTACCCTCAGCACCTAGACCGATGATCTGAACCTCGTCGTTGACCTTAACGACACCAGTCTCGATACGACCAGTAGCGACGGTACCACGACCTGTGATAGAGAATACGTCCTCCACAGGCATCAGGAAGGGCTTGTCGATGTCACGCTCAGGTAGTGGGATCCAAGTATCTACAGCCTCCATGAGCTCCATGACCTTCTCTACCCACTGAGGCTCACCATTGAGAGCACCCAGAGCAGAACCACGGATGACTGGAGTGTTATCTCCGTCGAAGTTGTAGAAGCTGAGTAGCTCACGCATATCCATCTCTACGAGCTCAAGCATCTCCTCGTCATCAACAAGGTCACACTTGTTCATAAAGACAACTAGACGAGGTACGTTGACCTGACGTGCTAGTAGGATGTGCTCACGAGTCTGAGGCATAGGACCATCAGTAGCAGCAACTACGATGATAGCACCGTCCATCTGAGCAGCACCAGTAACCATGTTCTTGACATAGTCGGCGTGGCCCGGGCAGTCTACGTGTGCGTAGTGACGATTTGCAGTCTCGTACTCAACGTGTGAAGAGTTGATGGTGATACCACGCTCCTTCTCCTCGGGTGCGTTGTCGATAGAGTCAAATGAGCGAGCCTCTGAGAAGCCTGCGTCAGCCAATACCTTGGTGATTGCTGCGGTTAGCGTAGTCTTACCGTGGTCTACGTGACCGATGGTACCGATGTTGACGTGTGGTTTCGTCCTTTGAAAATGTTCTTTAGCCATAACCTTGTTCTTATGTTTGTCTTAATCTTGTTCGTTACAAAGGCTAACCACCCTCCACAGTCTCACTGGGATCTGTGTGCTAGGTGCTGCCATATCTAGAGCCGATGCCGGGATTTGAACCCGGGACCTCTTCCTTACCAAGGAAGTGCTCTACCACTGAGCTACATAGGCATGTCGTGTGTGGGCAGTGATGGATTCGAACCACCGTAGGCTTGCGCCAGCTGAGTTACAGTCAGCCCCATTTGGCCACTCTGGTAACTGCCCGATTGCTGTTTCGATCTGTGTGGCCAAGGCACTTCTCACGCTTGAGAGAGATGAATGGCATCACAAACTGAGTGCAAATGTACGAACTATTTTGGAAACCCCCAAACTTTCGGGCAACTTTCTTTCCAAAAAGTGCGTACCAAGAGTGCGATAGTGCGTAGTAGATAGTGGATAGGAGGGCTCTTGCGGTAAGCTCTAATCGGCTCTAGTCGCTCGTGAGGACCCGCTACTCACTATCTACTACGCGTCCAAACTATTTATTTGCCTTAGCGCGATCTATCTGACGCTTGAGTGCATCGATGGTCTCATCGATAGCCTCCTCAAAGGAAGCTGCACCCTTCTCAGCGTAGTGATCATAGCCTGGCACGATGAGACGGATGGCGGCTATCTTACCTTGGGTAGCGTTTGACTTGTCTAGTCGTAGCGTGACCTCAGCTTTGCTAATGGTGTCGTCAAAGCGTGCAAGGCGATCGATCTTCTTTTTTGCAAACTCTTGGAGTGCCTCACTGGCATCAAACTGTAGAGACTGGATGTGTACGTTAATCATAGGTGATACTTGATTTTGTGCTCTAGGGTGAGCGTGATACAATTGTTTGAGCTGCTCGAAGGAGGTGTGCGTGTATCGTGTGGTGGTCTCTAGGTTGCTATGCCCTAGTAGCTCTTTGATGGAGGTGATCGGAGCTCCAGCATTGAGCATCTCAGTAGCAAAGGAGTGTCTTAGCGTGTGAGCTCCTCTGCGGGGCAAGCCGGGCACTACATCGAGTGCTTTGTGTACCACTTGATAGACGTCAGCTCCTGAGAGCGGTCTGCACTTCAAAGTAACAAAAAAATAACGAGACTGACCCACTTTTTGCTCCTTTAATGTGAGATAAGCCTTCATTTGCTCTCTTAGAGCCTCTCCAAAGGGTACGATACGCTCCTTGCGTCCCTTACCCACCACGCGTAGAGACATGGAGGCGAGGTCGACTTGCTGTGTCTCTAGGCTAGCCACCTCAGCACGGCGCAGACCTGTCTGGTAGATAGTCTCTATGATGAGCCGATTGCGTACTGCGAGAAAGTCCTCGGGATCGGTCGAGATCGTCTCTAGTGCCTCCTCTATCTGAGCTTGTGTGAGGAAGGAGGGGAGTGTGTGCTCTCGCTTCGGTCCTCGCAGATAGCGAGTCGGATTGTTGTCGATGAGCCCTCGTAGCTGAAGATACTTGTAGAAGGACTTGACGGCACTCAGATTCTTATTGACCGTCGTACTGGTCAGCTCGTTGTCCATCTGCTGCATGATCCAGTTGCGTACCAGGTCCCGATCGGCATCACCAGGCTGCCACTCGTCGCTGGCCTGCTCTAGGGCGCACTCCATATAGGAGGTGATGGCGGGGCGGTAGGTGGTGAGCGTGAGCGGAGAGGCGTTTCGCTCCAGTCGCAGGTACTCCATAAAGGCCTCCAGCGTCTGCTGAAGTGCTTCGGTCAGCATGATGTTTGTGGTTGATAAGTGATCCCGAGGAGCTTGCAGAGCTGTGGAGCAAAGTCTCCAAGGTTAAATGGTCTGGAGCACAGCTCTTCTAGATAAGACTTCACGCTCGGATACGCGCGCTCCATAAGAGGCGATACGTAAGCTAAGAAAGGTGCTTGTCCGATGCTACCTTGAGGAATCTGATCGGATCGATATGGATACCACTCGCCAAAGGCTCCAGACGTAGAAAGAAAGAGAATGATAGCTGGGGTCTCGGCATAGTAATCAATTATCTCCTTAAAGATATAGTCTTCATAGGAGACTAAGTTGTAGTACTGAGCTAGGTTATCCCTACTGTCGCCATCTAGCTCCGTGGGCGGGTCAATGGTGTTTCGATTAAAAGGGGTAAACTCCTCTGGTACTCGATACCAAATGTTGGTGGCACTCCCCACTAGATGTATTGTGGAGACGAGTGGACGCTCCTCTGCTCGGTGTAAATGTTTTAGCACATCTCCATCGTAGGTGGGGGGCGCCGTCTTGGTCTCTAGTCCTGTCCGTAGATTGGTGTGGTAGGAGCGATCGCAGTCTAGGGCTAACTGAGGAGTTACGTCTAGGCCTATACCCACTCGAGGATAATTGCTCACCCAGTAGGAGTCATAGCCAGCTTCTCGTAGTACACCATAGATCGAGGGGTATCTATCCCAGCTCTCTGTAGATCCCTTAGGACAAAGACTAAAAGTCCAAGCCTTAGATAGTCCAAGATTATCAGTAGCCGCATAAGCACTATCCGAGCGAAGAATGACTCCTGAGGCTATCAGCTTATCTACGAGTGGTGTGTTCGCATCTACTTGAGGGTCATAGCAATGCATCAGTCGTGCGTAAAGCTCATCAACCCATACGATTACTACGTTGTGTATCTCTTTTTGCAGGATACTTGAGGAGACAGACCCCGCTTTAGGTTGTGCGATATGGTAGTTTAGACCACTCTGAGCTATCTGTCGCTGTGCCAAGCCTTGCGCCACACAGACCCGCTCTGTCGAGGTGAGTCTCTCATAAATCGGATCATTAAGGTTGTACTGGCTTATCATGTTTGCGACATGAGAGATGCTCGCAATTAGTAGGATAGCCCCCACTGCCCACTGCACTCCACGATGGAAGTGTTTCGACCGGCTACTTAACTTGTGAAGCTCTCTAATAGCGTATGGGAGAGCTATTGAGAGGGCTAGAGCGAGTGTCAGTAGGGCACACTCTGTAAGTAACGACAGCCAGTCTAGATGCATAGAGGTTAGGAAGCCTTGTGCCTCCTCTGGATTAGTCGCCATCAAGGGCTCTATAATTACATCGTTGAACGGCATCTGATAGGTCTCTACTAGAAACCAATCCGTGAAGTGCATCACCAGGAGTCCCCCTAAGAGGACTCCTATCCAGATCCTTCTAGCCACTCGCCATGGTATCAATGCTGTGAGTAGCCAGCCGGTGAGAGCTATGCCGAGCATATTACATATCAGTCGCCAGTTTTCTAGAGATAGGTATCCGCCTGAGCTATATAGTACAGACCCTACAATGCGTCCATTAAGCCATAAGATCCCTATGATGAAAAGCGGTAACCACGACAGCTGTGGTAATCGACTTACTACGCCTCGAGCGTAATGGCTGAGTCTATTCATTGTAGCTGGTTAGGGTATTTAGGTTCGAAGGCTATCTCCTCACCCCACTCATGCACCTCTCGCGGCCGTGAAGCGTCATATTGAGCAGACCAAAGCTCTATCTGGGGTGCGGAGTAGGGGACCTGTATCCCCATTAGACTAAGCAGTGAGTTGGTGAAGAGATCTGTCATAAAAGGCTTATGACAGGCCCCTTTGACGAGCTTTACAATGTCTGGATTCTCTGCCATAAATTGATCTGACATATAAACCATAAAGGGGATGGAGAGTGAGTGCTGTGTCATACTATGGGCAGTCGTGTGAGGCTCCATAGGATCATCGTAGCGAGCTACTGCATGGTCGGACATGTATATGACAATTGAGGAGGTGTGACTGTAGTAACGGATGATCTCGCTAACGATCCAGTCATTGTATAGTACAGAGTTTATATAGTGAGCCGACTTCTCCGCCTCTTTAGATAGGAGGTGAGGCTCTATAGGGTGGATGTCTTCTGCCTTAAAGACTCCAAACGGCTCGGGGTAGCGATCTTTATAGTCAATATGACTACCCATTAGGTGGACTAGCGTGAATAGATTCGCTTTTCCACTCATTCCAATTGTCTTGTAGTCTTGCAGTAGAGGGAGGATCAGCTCATCATACTTCTTCTTTTCGGCACCTCTACTCCACAACCAGGAGACTGTCGAGTCCAGCATATCCGTGCTAGCCAGTGTGTCTGAGGTGTTTGCTATAACCGTAATGTCTGTCATATACTCTCCAGCGACCTCTTGATTTGTTGCCCAGTAAGTGCGATACCCTGCTTGTGAGAAGGCTAGAGGGAGTGTGGAGGTCTCATCCCAAGGTCGACTAGGACGACTCGCATCCCTGATGGAGAAAACCTTGCGCAGAGACAAAAGCGTCGTAGGGGCGCAAGAGACTACATCATCGTATAGCACGAGACTACCAGTCTGCACCAGAGAGTCTAGATGGGGCGTATCTTCAAGTGGATAGCCGTAGCAGTGCATATCCAGCCGACGTAAAGACTCGCCCATGACAACGACGACATTGTGAGGTGAGCGGACTTGATTGGTGAGCGTCACTTCTGGCAGGTGGCTCCTTAGGTAAGCAAGTTTCTCCTTGGCGTGGCGTACGGTTTTTAGTCCCCCACGAGTTGTGGCTATATACCTATTAACCATATCCGCCGAGCGGAAATAACCATAAGAGTCTTGTAGTCTGACATCGACATCTCGTTGAGCCCGCACTGTGACTACTATATATGTGGGTACAGCAAGTAGTAAGATGCAGGCGATCAGACGCCAGGGGCGGAGGGCTTCTCTACGATATCGATAGAGCCATATAGCACCATAGGATGCAAGGGCTAGGAGGAGTAACCACCCAATCGCTTTAAGCCAGCTCATCGTGGGGATAGAGCTGAGGAGTAGGCGACTATCCACGCCTTCGCCAGGGAGCTGACGGTATTGTAGTGCAACGCTGTCGTTAAGAAGCACTTGCACATCCGTAATTAGGTAGTACTCATAGATGAAGAGGAGTGAGAGGAGTAAGACTACGACACCTGATAGTCCGTAGCGTATCAACTTACGCTGAGGTAGAGAGACGAGCAGTGCGCAACTCGCTACAAGGAGCACACTCCCACCGAGCCAATTGACCAAGACCGATCCACTGACCATCTGCCCAGATGTGTATAAGTATAGGCAGAGCAAAAACAACTGCATGAGTGGCAGGAAGAGCGCAAGAAAGGTCTGCTCACGCATTCGCTTCCAGATCTTGCTTAGTCGCATTGGTATTGATCGCTTCATATAGCCGTTAGGGTATTGTTTCTCTGCTATCTATGGTCTGAAGGCAAAAAGTCGTGGACCTAGGACTCTTTTACTCGGTTAGTGATTCCGGGCTAATCGTCATCACTATAATTAAATTCGACTTTACTTTGTAGGATAATCTCTTCCAAAAGATTTTCTCCTCCATCTTTGTCGATAACTTGAGTGAGGCAGTCTAGAAGTGTGGGTATGTTTATCACTTCCTCAATGCAGGTCATAAACTCTTCTACAACTCGTTCTATGCCATAGGTGTCTAGTGCCTTTTCCCTTAACTCTGATAGAATCCATGGGATAGTTTTTTCTGTCTTGACCACAAAAGATAGTGGATAGTGTCTCACTTTTTCTATATCAAGAAAGAACTTTTTAAAGTCTAGATCTTCTGTAACTTGAAAGAATCGACCAAGAGGCTTCATGACAAAGTCTATTCCGCCATCGTTGGCATTTGTCCTACCAGTCTTATATAGGGTTAGAGGCTCCTTGGTTAAAGTCTTTATGTCATACCCCCAAATGATTGTCTGTTCTTTGTAAGAGTACTTGAGGATTGCATAGCTCACGATTTCAAACAGTCGAGCGTCAAGCTTTGGAGATAGTAGATTTGAGATAAAAGCGTAGATGTCCTCTGCTCCCAGACGCTCCATCGCTTGTAGTCGCGAACACTGCTCTATAAACTGTTTGAGCGTCTGCTGTTTCACCTCAATGTATTTATCTAGAATCTCAATGAGGCTCTCTGCAATGTTATAGGTATGATGACCGAGTCTGACTCTCAGAAGATTTTCATTAATCCAATACCTCTTGGCTTTCAGATCCCTTATGATAGGCATCAAGTTTGTAGTCGGGAAAAACTTTTGAAACTCAGCATTTACCCGATTATTTAGAGCGTGGTTTTGTAGCCTCTCTCCAAACGGAAGTTCTCTCTGCCGTTTAATCAGGTCAGAAAATAGAGCCCCTTCGTGTTTGCTATATTCTATCCCATTATTTGTGGTCTGATTGAGATAGTCCTCGACAAGAACATAGATAGCATATAGATTTGCAAAGCTTGAGCGTGATTTGGATCCTCTATTGGCAGACTTCGTTTTTTCATTTACATACTGGAGTAGAGGACTCTTGTCATAAATGTCCTCCACCTTTTCACGGAAATGACTCTTTAGAATCTCCTTGATTGAAGATGTAAAAGCGTATTCTTTCATTCTTTATATCTGAAGCAAGTATGGATGGACGGCTTCGTTCATCGGTCTTGATTGGAGCGATGTGTCAGCACTTTTTATGGGAGAGTCCGTAGGGGCGTAGGACAGCCCTAATCTCCTCAAGCCTATATTCACATACTCATCTTGGAGCTCGATCCCGATAGACTTGCGGTGTAGCAGACGGGCAACGTACGATGTCGTAAAGGTACCAGAGAATGGATCTAATACGACATCCCCCTCATTGGAACTCGCTTTGATAATTCGCTCTAGGAGCTCTATGGGCTTTTGAGTAGGGTGGTTCTCATACTCTGGCATACGATACCTTACTCGGGTGAATTCCCATACATTGCCTGGCACCTTCGTTTTGCTGTAGGGCTGTGGCGGGTTCTTACGGTAGTCTATTAAGCCTCGCTTGGCACCAGTCTTAGCTTCTATAAGGATATCTGATGCGTTGAAAGTGTATTGTCTTTTGTCTTTGACACAAAAGAGGATAGGTTCATATAGAGAACCAAAATATCGCTTGGCTTGTACTCCAGAGCTGTCATAAGACCAAACTATTCTCGACAATATATCTAGTCGCTCACGCAAGTATAGGTCAAAGTAGGGCATAAACTGTGTTGAGGTCATCACATAGAGAGCTCCCGTTGGCTTTAGCTTTTGGATGCATAAGTCGAGCCAATTGTAGCACCAATGAAGGTAAGACTCGTCACTATCCCATTTATCTAGACATCCTGCGAAGTTCTTGCCTATATTATATGGAGGATCTGCAAAAACTAAATCAACAGAGTTGTCCGAAATACACTCAGAGAGAGCCTGCAGAGCGTCTCCGTGTATTATCTTAATATCACTACTTCCGAAAAATCTCATATGTCAGTTTCTAATTTTGGTGCTACAAAAAGGGGAGTGGACGTCTCTTGCCCTGGCGCATGAAGTAGATCTCGAGATTGGGGTCTTGCCCACGAAGGCCTGTGACGCGCTCGCTGAAGGCGTCATACAGGATCTCTATATTGCCTACCCTTTTGATAAGGCTAGAGAAAGCGTCGTAACGGATGTCGTAGCCTCCGATCCGTCTGATGCGGTCGGAAAGCATTTCGTACTCTATCTCGCAGGTGCCGACGCGCTCTAATCGATCCGAGAGCATCTGATACTTAAATGTGTAGGGGCCGAATTGGGCTACTCGGTCGGAGAGAGGCTCGTACCTCACCTGCCATCCATAGGGGAGCTGGTAGACCCCGTCGCGGTAGGAGTAGGCGGGCTGACCTTTTGAGTCATAGATGATGACATCCTCTAGCATCCCATCACGCAGCACGACGAGCAGCTGCCTGCGCACTATGATGCCGATATGCCGGCCTGATATGCCCGCTCCGACAGCTGTCGAGGGCTCCTGATAGTCATAGGGGTTAGGTCGTCTATTGATATATTCCCACGTGCCATTGGGGTAGAGCATCACCTCATCGCCATCGCTCGTGATGGCACGCACCTGCGCCATAGCATAGGTCGCTCCTAGGAGTAGCAGGAGTGGTAAGAGTAGGGCCTTTAGGGTAAAGTGCTGCATAGTTGTAGAGCCTAGATGATATGTGCAAAGGTAGCAAAATAGAGAGAATGGTGTGTGGCAAAAAGTTCCCAGACTGGGAAAATCCAACGCTGACTCGTTACAATAATTTAGAGCTGACTACATATCGAAACGGTGTCGTGTCGGGGAAAAGTG
>CAMCJO010000001.1 GCA_945875135.1 uncultured Porphyromonas sp. | reverse complement strand
CACTCTCTACTGACCGCCAAACGATTGACATCTACGTGGAAGACAACTTCGGACAGCTTCAGCAACGGACTTTCAACTTCAACAATGAAGATACGAGCAAGCGTTTAAGTAGTTAAGAGGGCGTAAGTAATAGCATTGCATTTAGTTTTGTATAGTTGCAATAGGCTGTAATACATCGATATACGAAAATATAACATCAGAATTATAGTTATTCAAATGTTTTACGTACCTTTGTGGCCGACAAGTATTAATCATAACCAGAATAAGCAATGAAAGTAAGCAAACTATCTTTTGGCGCACTAGGCATTTTGGCTTGTTTGTTCTCAACGGTTTTCATACTCAGTTCTTGCAAGCCAGATTTGTCTGAAAGAGATTTTGTGTTGTCTCAAAAAAGAGACAATAGACTTATAGGCTCTTGGAAATACATATACTCCTCCCCCGAAGATAACGATATCCTAATTAAGGAATACACTTCAGCCGGAGAGGTAAGAAGGTATGACAATGGCGAATTGTTTTTCCTAAAGTACTATTTCTACACCAAGGATAATATCTTGTATGAGCTTGAATTGGGTGATGGATTCAAGAGATCTAATTGGACAAGGGAGTATGAATATCGCTTCTCGGAGGATGAAAATATGCTCTATATTAAAGAACGAGATTGCTCAATAGAGTATAAATGGCAACGGGTTGTCAACTCGCAGCAGAAATAAAACTTCAGATTGAAAGTTTTTTCTCGCTAACTTTGTTGGGAGGAGTATAAACATACTCCTCCTAACTGTGTATATGCCCCATATAGCAAGATAATATGTCAAGACGAACTAACAAAGAAATAGAACGAAGTATTTACCAAGCCGCGGGCAAAATTGCGGTAAAGAAAGGAGTCGAGCACATCTCTTTGAGATCTGTGGCTGAAGAAGCAGAGATGGATATAGGTGTCTTGAATAGGAGGTTTAAAGATGACGACGATTTAATTAGGGAATACACAAAACGCTATGACTTCTTTATTAATGACCTACTAGTATCGGTTAATCCAGATGAGTTTACATCTCCGCGTTCCTATTTTGAAAGTCTCGCAAACGTCTTTGTCAAGCAATTGCATCGAAATAAAGAGATGCAGGCAATAATGCGATGGGAGATGTCGTACGATACAGCTTTAACAAGAAGAAGTGCTAGAAAACGAGATGAACTCTTATCAGAAGTCTTACCTCAAATTTCCTCAAGGATTTCGCCTTCATATGGATGTGACCCAAACGCTATCCTTGCAGTTCTAGTCGCAGGAATGTACTACATAGTATTAAGAGAGAATAGGTCTTCTTTTTGCGGAATAGTATTTAACAGCAAAGAAGGTCGGAAGACCCTTTCAGAAGCACTAAGTATCATTATAGCCCCATTTTTAGAGGACAGCAGTACTTCATCGCGTTCTCTTGATTAAGCCGACAAGTATTTTGTGTACGGTGAGGAAGGAGTTTTGCGAAACTAGATAGGAGATTATTCGTAGTAACCCGAAGACTTATCGCACAGTCTCAATAGCCTTGAAAACGTCCGTCTGTGCGCAAAAAGAAAGACTGATAAAATGAGATGAGCTAGTAGCGTGGACGTTATCAAACGTACATCGGGACTTGCGACTTTCTTTTGCTTCTTTGCTTTGGTCGCCTGCTCGTACTCAAAGACAAAGAAAAGAAGCCCCCGAAAGGGTTGCCGTCTGTCGGTTACCTTTTGGGGGGCTTTTGTTATTGAATCTACGAACAAGGTTCCGAATCTTCATCCTTTTACTTACCTTTGAGACAAACAAAGAATAAAGAGGATATGGCAAGAGCTGCAACAAAGGCGGATTTGATGACATCTGCGAATCAACAATTTGTGAAGATGTGGGAGCTCATCGACAGTATGAGTGAGGAGCAACAAGCGACACCTTTTGCTGTGGAAATGACTACAAGCGGTAAGGAAACACATTGGAGAAGAGACAAGAACCTAAGGGATGTACTTGTACATCTGTACGAGTGGCATAATCTGCTATTGAATTGGGTTCAAGCCAATAGCAATGGGGTGCCTAAGCCTTTTCTTCCCGAACCTTACAATTGGAGAACTTACCCTGCACTGAATGTTGAGTTTTGGAAGAAGCACCAAAGCACATCGTTGGAGGAAGCAAAGGAAAACTTGAAAGCGTCTCATAATGCTGTAATGGCTTTGATAGGAAATTATTCCAATGATGAGCTTTTTGTCAAAGGCTCATTGCCTTGGACTGGGACATCTATACTCGGAGCATATTGTGTCTCGGTAACGGCAAGTCACTACGATTGGGCGATGAAGAAGATAAAGAAGCATATCAAATTCTTGAAATAAACTTGGCGGAAAAGAGCCGATAGTCCCTTTACCGACCTTCATCGTACAACTTCCCGTATCAGTTGGCTATGGGCATTGACAAGGCTCACGATTTGCTCGTGGTATGGGCTGTTTTGATTGCATACGCCACGGCTCTGTATCACTTGGAGTGTGTCAAGAGAGACCTCTATCGTTTCTATCCGCTTGCCCTCAATGGTTGCAGACAGAATGAGCGAGTTCTCTTTGAGATAATACTCATTTGAAAATAGGCAGTGATGCAATTCAGCTCCTTCGTCTATATACTCCTGCACACTCTCCAGAACGTGTACTTGGATTGTGCCGTCCGTGAAACGGATGCCGAAGAACTTTGACTTGAGTTCACGAAAACGCTCTTCGTCCGCAACCGCCTTTTCCCGTTTTCGCTCCATCGCCTCCCGCTCACGCTGTCTGCGCAGCTCCGCTTCTCGTTTGTTATGCTCTCCTCTGAGGTCGGAGGGGCAGATGTATTTCGGATTGTGGATGTCCTTACCCAATCGTTTGAGCATATCTACATAGTCACACCATAAGGCAATGTCGCTTATTATGTAGTGGTGACGAAGTGTCAGCTTGTATGAGTTCCAATAGTTGTCAAGTCCTTTGCCCCTTGATAGGAGGTGTCTTAAATCTTTATATCGTCCTGCTTTCATCATTGTTTCTGCACGACTATCAGTAAGTAGAGCTGGGATGAGTTGAGTAGGTGCTATGCTGTGAAACTCTCCGTTGAAGCCATTTCTATAAAGCGTATTCGTGACCTTTAGCTTCGGATATATCTGCGAATAGGCTACATATCGGTAAGCTTCGCTATCGTTACGGATAGCCATCGGAGAGTGAAAAGAGAAGCTATCAATGTAATGTCCAAAGGTACGCTGTATGGCTACTAGAGCTTGTCTCCCTGCATCGTTCCACCAATAATGACCGATTTCAATAACCGAAGTCTTTGCTCTACAACCTTTCTCCATACCTACAACAAGGAGAATCATTCGCAACACTTGATACGCCCCACAAGTGGTTAGGAGCGTGAAGTACTGCTTCTGTTGTAACTTTCGCGCTCTTGTTGTCTTGACTTGCAGCCTTGCCCTACATTGAGGGCAAGTGCAAGTATCTATAGGCTGCTCTAAAGTCCAACTATGACCACAATCCATACAAGTCGTACGACCTTTAGGTAAACGGAAGGCAAAGTGGTCTATGCACTCTCGGAATGCCCACTGACGCTGCGCTTTTGTTATCGGGCATAGTTTCGTACTCAGAGCCAATACGGCTTTCTCAAACTTGTTCCTAGGTTTCATAAGGCAAGGGTGTCAAATAGTGTGGGTTGCGGTTGTGTAGCAGATGTTGTCTCTGTTCTTTCAGTCCTCTTGGGTCGCTCATTTCGCTTCTGCAATTTGACAAGTTCCTCTTGTTGGTATTGCTTGATAGCTTCCTGCCGTGCTTGCTTTTTCTCTTCTTCGGAGAGCTCTACAACGTGATTGACCACAACATTGCAACCAGCGACTTTGTCCACCTCTATATCATCTTCGTCATAATAGTGAACTGCGATTGAGTATATCTCCTCATCAGCAAAGCCATTACAACCACTTCTTTGCACCTCACTCAAGATGTAGCGAATGCACTCCTCTATGTTCTTATGGGGCTTCTGTAGATTGGGTGCAAACAAAGGGTCTGTCATCGCACGTCCATTAAGGTATTCGGCTATCGTTCGGGTAAATTGTTCTGTTCCTTTCATTTTCCTTATCGGACCCCTCAAAAGCCCCGTCTAAAAAAATATCAGAAAACTGTAGTCTCATGCAGAGGAGACTCGATTAGGACGCACTAAAAAGGCAGGCAACGCCACGCACCCCGAGAGATCTACCTAGATCATGCCAACAGAGTCCACCAAAAAACGGGCAAAAACAGCAACTGTTAGGTATTTTCCACCCAACGGGATTGTTTTACCTTTGTGCATTGATCGGAAACACGAGAGATACAACACATGAAAGCTTACCACTTTGCTCTTATTCTTCTCATTCTTGCTCCCCTAAGAGGATTTGGGCAAGACAGCTTGATGATGTATCACGAGCTAGACGAAGTGGTTGTCACGGCCACCCGGACCCCAAAGAAAATATCGGACTCTCCAGTACTCACGCAAGTCATCTCACGCAAACAGATCGAGAGACAAGGCTGGATGGACATCAAGTCCCTCCTACAAGACGAGATACCAGGTCTCTCATTTAGCGAAGTGGGATTTGGCACGAGCATCAACCTACAAGGTCTTGGAGCCAAGCACATATTATTCTTGATCGATGGGGAACGGATCGCCGGCGAGTCGGGCAACAACATCGACTACACCCGATTGAACCTCAACAATATTGAACGCATCGAGATCGTACAAGGTGCTGGATCGGCACTCTACGGCTCACAAGCGATGGGCGGTGTGATCAACATCATCACACGCAAGCCAACCGACCGACTAAGTCTAGGTGTGGACCTGAGATGGGGGACGAGGTTTCAAAAAAACTACTCCCACATAGAGCCTGATGACAAATACCGGTACTACAAGACAAGGACCGACATGCCAAATGCCGACGGCACACTGACCATCGGGTACAAAAAGAAAAGCTGGAGCACCCAGACCGTACTCTCGATACAAACCAAAGATGCCTACAACATCTACGACAAAGCCGG
This sequence comes from uncultured Porphyromonas sp., assembly GCA_945875135.1. Lineage (GTDB taxonomy): Bacteria > Bacteroidota > Bacteroidia > Bacteroidales > Porphyromonadaceae > Porphyromonas. The sequence goes on along the minus strand of CAMCJO010000001.1, from coordinate 16,962 downwards.
TAGCACCATATATTACCCCGAGCTCAACAAAACGGTCACCAAGGAGAAAAGCTCCACACCTACCAACATTTCTGGGTTCACCACAATGACTGCCAAGCAGACCTTGTCGTGGACCCCCATCAAGGCACTGACCCTGACTGCACAAGGCAACTACTACTCCAAGTGCGTACATGACCTCTACCTGGACAACAAGCACGAGTACAACCGAGACCTCTCTGGACTCTTTTCTGCAAAATACACCCTACCCAATGGTGGTACTTGGGAAGCAAATATCCACGGAGACAGATATCGCAGATACACCGTATTCGAGCAAAAAAAGATGCAAAAACAGCTCGTCTACACGCACACAGTCCTCCAGCCCAATATTTCGTACAGATGGACCATAGGCAATGACCATGAACTGATCACCGGAGCTGAATACCTACGGGAAGTACTCTATGCGGATAAGTTTAGCAAAGATGGACTGGCAGCCCGAGCACAGGGGGCCTATGCTCTATTTGTCCAAGATGACTGGAAAATACCGGGGACCTCACTGAGCATGATCAGCGGGCTAAGGGTAGACTATAACAAGGGGTACGGCATTAACTTCTCCCCAAAATTGGCTCTACTTTACAAGGTGTCACCCTTTACCATCCGGCTAAACTATGGTCGCGGCTACCGATCCCCAAGTATCAAAGAACTCTACATGGACTGGGACCACCTCGGTATGTTTTGGATCTACGGCAATAAACAGCTCAAGCCGGAGTCCAACCACTACCTCTCTCTGACGACAGAGTACACACATCCCCAACTGTATGTGATGCTCTCGGGATACTACAACTTCTTCATCAACAAGATCGAGGGTATCTGGTCCGAAGACCAAAAAGAGCTCCACTACCGCAACATCTCGAAGTCCACACTCGCAGGTGTTCAAATCCAGATGCGCATCAGGCCATTCATCAGCCTGCCCCTACAGATCCACCTGGCATCGCACTACCTGCACCCTTTCTTTCACAACGGAGTGAGACTCACTTCCCAGGCACCGATCTCCGGGACCGGGCGAATTGAGTACCTACAGTACTGGGGTAACCACCGACTGGCATTCAATATCAGTGCATCAGTAATGGGAAAGAAAAGCCTAGCCGGACTGACAACCATCGAGGACGAAGGCATCCCAAAAGAGACTCCATACCGAATAACCATACCGGGCTACACCCTGGTGCGGTCGACCATCGCCTACACCCACCCAAAGTGGGGCACACTCACCATAGGGGTAGATAACATTCTCAACTACCAAGCAGATGTTGTCTCCCTCAACTCCTATGCTGGCCCCAGCCGAAACTTATTCATGTCCTATCACTTCAACCTGTAAAAACAACTGTCACTATTACCTATTAAAGAGATGAACAAAACAAAATGCATTCTCGCACTAATCAGTGCTCTGGTGCTGTCATTGGGCATCGTCTCCTGCGGAGACAACAAGCCAAACGCACCATCCTCAAAAAACAAAAAGACCTACACGCAGAGCCGACGTTGCAAAGGAGAGCTCGGGAAAGACTGGATCTACTTCAGCTTCGCCACTGGCAAAGAGGTGCCCGGAATTGACGAAACCAACTTCAAGGAACGTACCGACTGGGACATTGCGATCCACTCATTTTACTTCCGAGCCAACTGCGGCACATCCGGCAAAGGCAAAGGAGGGGCTCTCATGACCAACCAGACAAGCCTATCCGCAGTGAAAGAAGCCCCCACCGAAGGCTACATCGTGGACGAAGCAATCACCATATTGGGCTGGAAAGGCGAACTGATAAAAGCCGAAGTATCCGGCAACCCCGAGCTCAACAAAATGATCGGATTCAGTGGTCCACCCCCAAAATACACTCCCTCGGACAATATATTCATCATCCGAACAGCCGACGGGAAATACGCCAAAGTCAAGATGATTAGCTACATAGACGACAGTGGCAAAAGCGGTATCGTCTCCTTTGACTACGTCTACCAACCCGACGGCTCCACCAAGCTAGACTAGGAGATCCGGACGAAATAGGACAGACAGCATCTCAGGTGCGACATCGCACCTGAGATACTCTTTGTATGACGGGCATATTTTGAAAACAAATTAAACCGCCGTATGCCGAACGGCACGTACGGATGGTATGGGAGGAAAGAAAACGAAAGTAGGACAGAAAATTTTCGTTTCCCGACCTACTTGATTGTAAGACAAGAACCAAAATGAAACGCTCTCGATACACCCTCCTAAAAGGATGGCACAAGTGGATCTGCCTAGTCATCACCATACTCGTACTAGGCTTTGCCAGATCTGGCATTATTCTAAACCACAGAGACCTGGTGTCGGGTATTGACCTACCCCGCTCCTGGCTACCCAAGGCCTACCACTATAAATCCTGGAGCGGTGGCAGCCTCATCGGGAAGATTCGAGCGCCCCCTGATGAGGAGTGGATCTATGGAGCCACCGGAGTATGGGCTTACGACCCACAGCTAAAAAGCTACGACAGCCAGAGCGATGGACTAGACTCTGGTGCCGACAGGAGATCGGTCCAAAGAGTAGTCCGAACAAACCGTGGCGACCTCTACGCCCTCACCGCATACAGCCTATACAAGTGGCAAGCCGACAAAAAGGAGTGGGCGAAACAACCGAAGCTTACACCCAAAAACGAACGCTTGGCAGATCTGGAAACGCAAGGCGACACCCTTGTTTTACTGAGCCGAAGCCACCTATACCTTATCTTTCCCTCTCAAGAATCCCCCACACTCGCAGACCTTCCCGCACCAGACGACTATGAGCCACGGGTATCGCTATTTAGCACTATCTGGCAGATACATAGTGGAGCATTCTTTGGAACAATAGGACGACTAGTTGTTGACCTGATGGGAGTGGCACTCATCCTCCTCTCCATCACCGGCGTTTTGATCACCTTTGTCCCCAAAAAAGCAAAGGTGTGGAAGCAATTTCTCAAGGAACACAATAGGTGGGGCAAATGGTGCTTTTGGGGTTTGCTTTTTGTGACGATCACAGGCGCATTTCTACGTCCTCCGTTGATGATTACAGTCATCAAGGCACAGGTTCCGACCATTCCGGGAACAAACCTTTACAGCACCAACCCGTGGAATGACAAATTGAGAATGATCCGTCGCGATCCCATCACAAAAGAGTGGTTGCTATCGACCTCTCGGGGCTTTTATGCGCTGAAGCAGTTTGGAAAAGCCCCCAAGCGACTGACCGGCACTCCACCTGTCAGTGTCATGGGACTCAATGTCTGGGAGTGGAATGACCGAGACTCACTGTGGGTGGTGGGATCGTTCAGTGGAGCATTCAAATGGAGTCGACAAGAAGGGCAAGTCTACGATGCGCTGACAGGCAAGGCCTACACCGAGTCCGGACGAAAAGGCATGCCCATCTTTGGGACCCCAATCAGTGGGTACACTATTGACTCTGACGGAAGAGAGCGATTCTATAGCTACTCCTCCGGTGAACTCCAAGCGGAGAACGCGACCGACACTATGCCACCAATGCCAACAGAGATAAGTCCCGGTAGGATTTCACTCTGGCATGCCGCACTTGAGTTGCATGTCGGTCGACTGTATGGGAAAATACTCGGTCCGCTCCAGCCTCTATACATATTCCTCTCGGCCCTACTCCTCATCTTGGCTTTGGCCACTGGATGGATGCTCTACAGACGGTATTACCGGCGGAGAGGAAGAAGAAAGCCAAAGAAGTAATCCGCCGAGAGACTTTTGTCACAAGTAGCTAGAGAAAAGCCAATAACCATCAACAAGCGAGTAGGTAGGAAAACGAAGTAATAGTAATCTCACATTGTTTAGTTTTGATCAGTCATAACAGCCTGTAATACATCGGCATGAAAATACAAATTCAAAATGAACGTCATTCAACTGTTTTGCCTATCTTTGTTGATGACAAATATTAATCATAACCAAATAAAGAAGAATCATGAAACAGATAATCAATCCCATTGGGAAGGAAATCAATACTCTAGGTAAGGTGATTGACAACAAGGAACTCATGCTTGTACATCTGCAATTGAAAAGCGGAGAACAAGTTCCCTCCCACGACCATAAAGGACAGGAAGTATACTTCACCATAGTGAAAGGAACTGTAAAGGTTACTCTTGACGATACCGAGGTACATCGTATCAGCACAGGTACCGTTCTACATTTCCCCGGTGAAGCCCACGTAGGCGTAAATGCCATAGAAGATAGTGATTTTTTCGTTTACCTCATCAACAGACAATAACGTTATGGATATGAAAAAACATCTGCCGCATGTAGACCTTGAAAAAACTCGGCAAAATACTCGAGATTAAAGAGGCATACCAAAGAGCGCAGATTGTAGCCAAAATAGAGTATTTTGGGAGTTTCGACTGTCTCTAGAGGTGCTCTGAGAAAGGACTTAGCACCAAAAGAAAAGTGCCTTAACTCGCTGAGAGTTAAGACACTTACTGTTTTGTTGTACTGGTTGGCTTGTCTTTGCCAGAGTACGTTCAGCGGAAGCGGGGGCTCCAAAACCTTTGAAATCGCAGAATATCACACAATATCAGTTCACTGTATTTCAGCAGAATATAGAATCGTCCCTTAAATAGAATATCATACGACCTCTTTCCATATGTCGAAAATTGGGTGTAAATTTGGGTGTAGATTTAATCAGCGTATGAACTATGAATATTAAGAGGAACATTATTTTCGCACTTGAGAGACGCAAGAAAGATGGAGTACTCATTACAGAGAATGTGCCCATCAGAATGCGTGTGATTTATAACAGTAAGCGCATTGAGATTGCGACTGGATACCGAATTGATGCTTCAAAGTGGGATAGTGATCTTCAGCAGGTGAAAAGAGGATGCACCAATAAGCTCAAGCAATCAGCTACTGAGATCAATGCAGACCTGCAGAGATATAGATCTGAAATGCAGAAGATATTCAAGGAGTTTGAAATTAAGGAGCTAATTCCAACCCCTGAACAAATCAAAGATATATTCAATTCAAGGTTGAGAAATGAAGAGCAACCTGAGGGAATATGCTTTATGCAGGCATTTGATGAGTTTGTCAGTGAAAGAGGTGTACAAAATAGCTGGACGCACTCTACCTATGAGAAGTTTGCAGCTGTGAAGAACCATCTTCTAGAGTTTAATCCCTCTGTATCCTTTGAGCTATTTGACGAAGTTGGGTTGAATAAGTACGTCCTTTTTCTTCGAGATAAGAGAAAGATGAGGAATAGCACTATAGAGAATCAACTTTCATTCCTCAAGTGGTTTTTAAGATGGAGTTTTAGCAAAGGCTATACGACTCTTACTGCTTATGAAACATTTAAGCCAAAACTAAAAAGCACCCAGAAGAAAGTAATCTTCCTCACATGGGATGAACTGACACGTCTAAGGGAGTGTGAGATACCTGAAAGCAAACAGTACTTAGAGCGAGTACGAGATGTTTTCCTTTTTTGTTGCTTTACAGGTCTCCGCTATTCTGATGTTTTTAATCTCAGAAGGAGCGACATCAAAGAGGATCATATTGAGATTACCACAGTCAAAACAGCTGATAGCCTAATCATAGAATTGAACAAACACAGCAGATCAATTCTTGAAAAGTATGAGAATGTGGTTTTTGAGAAAGACAAGGCTTTACCAGTAATTAGCAATCAACGAATGAATGATTACTTGAAAGAGCTGGCAGAACTGGCAGGGATTGATGAACCAATAAGAGAAACCTACTATATCGGCAACAAAAGAATTGATGAAGTGACTCCCAAGTATGCACTACTGAGTACTCATGCAGGAAGACGAACTTTCATTTGTAATGCGCTCTCCTTGGGAATACCCGCTAATGTAGTGATGAAGTGGACTGGTCATAGCGACTATAAAGCGATGAAACCATACATCGATATTGCTGATGATATAAAGGCTAACGCAATGAATAAGTTCGATCAGTTATAACCGAACTTGAAATTTCAAGCAGACTTGAAACTATGATATCCACAACAAAAATTTCAACTGTGCTTGAAAATCCCTATATTTGCAGAGAAATTTCAAATACACCTGATAATGCTCACGCCGATAAGGAAATACAACTTTTGGGATGAGAACCCTATAGACTTAGGGTATCCACGCACATTCTACACAGATAAGATAGGGCAATACATTGACAACAAACTGATCAAAGTATTGGTAGGTCAGAGACGTGCCGGAAAGAGCTACATCCTAAGGCAAATAGCCTCACAGCTAATTGCCAACGGCACTTGTCCCAATAACATTCTTTACATCAACAAGGAATACCTGGAGTTTTCAGACATTCTTGACTATCAAGACCTCGAGAACCTATTTCAGCAATACAAGAAAGACCTCAACCCGCAGGGGAAAGTATTCCTCTTCATCGATGAGATACAGGGCATTGAAGAGTGGGAACGATTTGTCAACTCACACTCCCAAGACTTTGCTGAGCCTTGTGAGATATTTATCAGTGGCTCCAACTCTAGTCTGCTATCTGGTGAACTTGCAACGCTACTATCGGGAAGATATGTAGCGTTTGAAATACTCCCCTTTAGTTTTTCAGAGTTCTGTGGTATCACTCAGAAAGAGCCTAATAGAGAAAGTTATATAGACTTCCTTCAAACTGGAGCCCTACCAGAGCTTTTCAACCTCCCCAATAATGAGATGAAGCAAAACTACGTCTCTTCAATCAAGGACACTGTTATGCTTCGTGACATTGTCGCTAGGTATAAAGTAAAGGATGTGAAGCTCCTAGACGACCTCTTTGTGTATCTAGTCAATAACGCCTCCAACAATATATCCATCGCCAATATCGTCAACTTCTTTAAGTCACGAAATAGAAAAACCAACTACGAGACGCTCTCCAACTATATCTCCCATCTCGAGAGTACTTTCCTCGTGCATAAGGTAGAGAGATATAATATCAAGGGCAAGGAGACAATTTCGGCTAATAACAAGTACTATCTGAATGATTTGTGCTACCACAATTACCTCTATTCTGGATTTGGCTATGGAATGGGGTACTTATTGGAGAATGCTGTCTATTTAAGCCTTAGACGGGCTGGATATCAAATCTATGTAGGCACGAATAAAGTGGCTGAGGTAGACTTTGTCGCTATCAAAGGAAGCAAGAGGTTATATTTCCAAGTCACGCTACAACTAACGGAGCAAGAGACAATAGAGCGAGAGTACCGCTCTCTTTTGTCAATAGAAGACAACTTCAAGAAGTATGTGGTCAGTTTGGATGACTTCAAGCTTCCAACAAATGAAGGGATAGACCATATTTCGGCATGGGAACTTGACGCTATTCTGTAACGCATAAAACCCAATCTAATTACTGCCCCTTGTTCAAGTCGACAAGGGGCTTTTTTTGTATTCAAGTTTCGCATCCAAGCGCTCAAATTATTGAGGAAATCTTTTCTCCTTACCTCCTTAAACTTCTCGACACTTCCCGATATATCCCTGACCCTTTAAACTCTCAATATAGTATCATAGATTTGCACTGCAGACTGCAAAAGATCAATGCTTTATATGGCCAGTGAAGCACAATGTTTAACAAGCTTATCTGAGAGTTTATGACAGATGAAAATAAGCCACTATGGCAAATGACGAGTGGCGAATTTATGGAGTTCCTCAAAGAGGGACTTAATCGAACTGTGGCAACTGAACCAGTTTCTCCTTTAGCTAATACCCACAAGAAATATGTCTATGGTATTGCAGGTATAGCAAAGCTATTTGGGTGCAGTATTCCAACAGCCAATCGCATCAAGAAAAGTGGGAAAATTGACCAAGCCATTACACAAATTGGTCGAAAGATTATCGTGGATGCTGAGCTGGCATTGGATCTGGCAGGCAAGAAAACTGGAGGAAGGAGATGAGTATGATCCCACAGAGCCGAAATGTAGACTATGACTCCCTTTGGAAGAAGTCTTTAGTCCGTGTAACGGATGAGTTCTCTTTACCACCCGTTATCCTCCAAGTGGATGATGCCATCATTGGCACATTGGGAAACTTTAGTGCTTCGACAGGCAAAGCCAAGGCAAAGAAGACTTTTAATGTTTCTGCCATCGTTGCAGCCGCACTTATCAACGGACAGGTATTAGAGTATAGAGCATCTCTTCCTTCAGGAAAAAGAAAAATCCTCTACTTCGATACTGAGCAGAGCCCATTTCACTGCAAACTGGTATTACAGCGAATACTGAAGTTAGCTGGACTACCACTTAACCAACAACCTGAGAATCTCATCTTCAGTCACCTTAGAGAAATATCTGACCCTGCAATCCGATGCGAGGTGATTCGAAAGGCGATCTATGAGATTGAAGGGGTGGGACTTGTCGTTATTGATGGAATTAGAGACTTGATACTCGACATCAACAATCCTACTCAATCTACGATTCTTATCGGGAACCTTATGCAGTGGACTAGTGAGCGAGGTATCCATATCCAGACTGTGCTTCATCTAAATAAAGGTGATGACAATAGTAGAGGTCATATTGGAACTGAACTCAACAATAAGGCAGAAACTGTCCTTCAAGTAACCAAAGATCCGACAGACCCCGATAGATCCATCGTATCACCCACATTTATCCGCTCAAAGCCTTTCGAGAATTTTGCTTTTCGTATCACTGATGAGCCAGACCATATCAATGTCCCCGAGTTGGATACAAACTTTCAAGATGAAGCGATTACTTCAAAAACAGCCTTTGACTATACAGAGCTTACAGAGGATCAACACCGACAAGCTTTAGAAGTGGTTTTCTCTAAAAGTGAAGGGGGATTAGGTTATGGTGAGCTAGTGGATGCCTTACGAAAAGGATACGCTGAAATTGTCGGTACTACATATGGTATAGGGAAAACAAAAAAGCTACTCACTTTCCTGAAGAATAAGAGAATGATCACACTCAAGAATAAGAAGTACTTGTATGAGCCTAATTTCTACTATTGATTATCGGTTCAGTCCGATATGGGCATATAAGGTTTTGACCCATACCATACCAATTGTAAATCAGTTCGGTTCGGTATCAGGATATATATTCCTGTACCATACCGAACTGAATAGAGACTTCCTTTGCTAACGAAAAGAAAAAGAGATCAGAAGATGAATGCAAAACAAGCAAAGCTAATTCCGCTACAGGATTACCTATTCACGCTCGGCATAAAACCTGTCAAAGTACTAAACAATAGTCTTTGGTACTACTCTCCTTTGCGGTCAGAGAGTACGCCCTCATTCAAAGTCAATACAAGCATCAACTGCTGGCACGACTTTGGAAGTGGGGAAAGAGGGAATATTATTGATTTGGCAATGAAGATCAATCATATTGTGACTGTTTCTGAGGCACTCATCGCCATAGAACAAGCATGCCCTCTCCACAATAGCAACTCTTTTTCTTTTCGTCAGCAAACACCCTCTCATAAAGGGCTATCAGACATTAGAGTTCAAGAGCTACAGCACCCAGCGTTAATTCAGTTGTTGAAAAATAGGCGAATTTCTTTTCTCATCGCTCAGCTGTACTGCAAGGAGGTTCATTATAGAGTAAATGGTAAGAACTATTTCTCTATTGGCTTTCCGAATAATGCTGGTGGATATGAAACCCTTAACCCATTCTTCAAAGGCTGTATTCAACCAAAGGAGATTTCTCTATTTGACAATGACACCAAGTCAATCCATCTCTTTGAAGGGTTTATGGATTACCTAAGTTTATTGACGATGAATCCCAAAGAGCAAGAGAGTTCAGCTTTAATCCTTAACTCTGTTAGCAACCTCGAGAAAGCAATTCCTCTCCTTGCTAAGTACGAGAAGATAAACTCCTTTCTCGATAACGATACCGCGGGAAAGGATGCCCGAAATAGACTCTTGAGATTGAATCTCCCTGTCGAAAACATCTCAGAAAGGTTTTCGGACTTTAAGGATCTGAATGACTTTCTATGTCAAAAGCGAATTCCTAAAGAGATAAGTATGAAGTCTAAGCGAAAGATAAAACTCAGGTGATCTTTCGTCACGTGATCGTTAATCACTCTTCACGTGATCTATTTTGCTTCGTCACTTGAAAAGCCACAGCACAATTACGGCTCTTCCAAAAGCAATCAAGCAGAGCTTGGCAGAGCCATATCTATCATACAGATTTTCTGAGAAGCAAGTTTGTGTTTTGGGTTACCCAAAACCTACTTTTCACCCCACCAAAGGGAGGCGAAAAATCATCCCGATGGTCTCATTATTGACAGAATATTTATGGACGATAATACAACGAACAAGGGCGGTCGCCCTAAGAAAAAGTTATCGGAAAAGCGAAGCTATTCCGTATTGCTCAAACTAAATACCAAGGAGTATTTTACCCTTAAGAGCAAGGCGAACGAGGCAGGCTTAAATAAGAGTGAGTATCTACGCACACTTATTTATGAGAGCCAAGTGAAGGCTCGCATTACCCCTGAACAGATGAATGAGATTCGTCAGCTCACAGGTATTGCGAATAACATCAATCAGATTGCTCATCGCCTTAACACCTATGGTATTTCTGCAATCCCAACAGAACTTAAGCTACTGAGGATATGCGTAGACAAACACCTCAAGGAGCTGAAGTCATGATTGCAAAGATCATTAAAGGGACTTCATTCTTTGGAATGATTACCTACATGCTGGGTAAGCGTGAAGGTATGGCTCGTATTCTTGATGGCGAAGGTGTAAGAGTTGATGCTACATCAAATGAGATTGCTGTAGACTTCAACCTGCAAGCCTCTATGCGACCCAATATCAAGAAGCCAGTCTGTCACACCATCCTCAGTTTTTCTTCCGAAGACAGTGAGCGACTAGATGACGATAAGATGGTTGATATTGCACGGGAATACCTGAGGCAGATGGGTTACTCAGATACTCAGTACCTAATTGTTAAACACATGGACAGGGAGCATCCACATCTCCACATCTGCATCAATCGGGTAGACAATTACGGCAATACCATCTCGGATAGCAATGAGAAGTTTCGCTCCACCAAGATATGCAGAGAGCTTACAGACAAATATCAGCTGAAGCTCGGAGAAGGCAAGACGGAAGTTAAAAGAAATAGACTGCGTGGCAATGACAAAGTTCGCTACACCATCTACGATGCTATTACAGAGGTATTGCCCAAGTGCAAGAATTGGGAACAACTTGTTTCTGCTTTGCAAAAGCAGAGTATTGACGTGCAGTTCAAGACCAAGGGCAAAACAGATATCATTGAGGGAGTAGTCTTTAGCATGGATGGAGTTAACTTCAGTGGCTCACACATTGACCGCTCTTGTAGCTACTCAAAGTTATCTATACTCCTCCAGCAGAATGCAAATGTTCTCAGCTCTCAAAAAGCACCAGAGATTTCCGAACAAAGAGAGTCTGAGAGCTCATCTGAGAACTTCATTGAAGAACTCTTTGACAGCAATGTCCCAGCAGTTGACGTTGCTGAACTCGTATTCCAACGTAAACTAAGAAATCAAGCTAATAAGAAACTAAAACGCAGAAGATTATGAACGAACAAATGAATATTCTCCTTGAAGTACTAGAGGAGATCAAGCAACAGAACAGAGAGCTCAAAGCAAGTATCACCAACCTTGTATCTCAACCTAACCTCGCAACCAATTCCTCAGAAGATGACGCTATTTCTCTTATGGATGTAGCACGCCTTATTGGGCAAAAGATTGAGGTAGATGGCAAATTCAAGAGTGAACTGACAGATGTCGCTATCGTCCTAGGCAAACGAATCCGAGAAATCAAAGATAGCATAACAAAGGACCAAGAGCGACAAGCTAAAAGCATAGCCTCTCTATCCGAGAAAATTCAAGAAACTCAATCTCCTTCAGAGATCAAGAAGTACTACCTCTTTGATGTCAAACATTGGATAGAATGGCTGATCTGGGGAATATCTATCGTACTCATCGCCTGCACTATCGGTTGGGCGGTCTATCTTCACAGTGCCAATCAAACCCTCGAAAGCTACGCCCTACGATATCGCATCCTACGTATGGAGCACTCAGTCAGTAACACTTCCTTCGCCCAACTCGATAGCATCTTTGAAACTCACCGCTCTAACGAAGCCATTGCCACTCTAGAGCAACGTGTCATCAACTACGAAGTGGCTGTCCAACGCCAAGCCGAACTACTTCACCGCCAGCAACAGCTCTCAGCCGAACAAGAGGAACTTGAAAGACGACTTCGCTCAAAGAAATAATGGTTCGTTCTATGTTATCTTTGAGATAAGTGGTATATTTGCCAAGTAATGTCCAGACAGTAGATGGAAACATGTTATTCTCAGAACGATTAAAAGAACTACGAATTGGCAAACAGATGCCACAGAGATGCTTAGCAGCAGCTCTTGATATTGATACTGCAACATATTGTAAGATTGAAAAGGGGGAACGGAAAGCAAAAAAAGAGCATTTGCCCATCCTTTCTGATGTGCTATGTGTTGATGAGGATGACTTGCTCACCCTTTGGCTTGCTGATAGAGTTTCTGATATTATTGCCTCTGATGAGGAAGTCGCACCCGAAGTTCTATCTATTGTTAGTAATGGATTGAAGCAATCAAGATGAGTAAGAAGAAAACATATCGATTTGATTTAGATGAATCTCGGGACTTAATGGCAGAAAGTCGCTCGGGCTATGGGCTGAGAACTTACATTAGTCTTTTCAGTAGTGCGGGTGTCGGGTGTTATGGCTTTCAGCAGGAGGGTTTCCATTGTGTGGCTACCGTGGAGTTTCTTGAAAGGAGATTGAATGTCCAACGGTACAACAAGAAATGCTTTTTTGATAGCGGATACATTTGTGGAGACCTGGCTGAAGAGAATACCCAAGAACTTGTATTCACGGAGCTTAAGAAATGGAAGAATAGCTTTAATCTCCGTGATGTTGATGTGCTTATAGCTACACCGCCATGCCAAGGTATGTCTGTAGCCAATCATAAGAAGAAGAATGAGCTAAATAGAAACTCATTAGTGGTAGAGTCTATTAAGCTAACAAAAGAAATCATGCCTAAGTTTTTCGTGTTTGAAAATGTACGTGCTTTTCTGACCACCTTATGCACAGATATAGATGGTAAGGACAAGCCTATAGGCGAAGCAATCCAAATCAATCTCGGCGGAGTGTACAATATCTTAGAGGAGGTGATAAACTTCAAAGAGTATGGCAATCCGTCTAGCAGGACGAGGACACTAGTCATCGGCATTAGGAAAGACCTTGAGGACATTACACCTTATGACGTATTCCCTGATAGAAAGCCCGAAAAAAACCTTAGAGAAATCATCGGTCACTTGCCTTCTTTGAAAAATATGGGAGAGATTTCAGAGAGAGACATCTATCACAACTTTAAGCGATATGCTCCGAGAATGGAGCGATGGATTTCTGAGATAAAGGAGGGGCAATCCGCATTTGACAATGTTGATATCACGAGGATACCCCATACGATTAAGGATGGCATAATCGTTTATAATGCCAATAAGAATGGAGATAAGTACACAAGACAATGCTGGGACAAGGTAGCCCCTTGCATCCATACGAGGAATGATATTTTAGCGAGCCAAAATACAGTCCACCCAGAAGACAATCGGGTATTCAGCATCAGGGAGGTGATGCTGATGATGTCTGTCCCCGACTCGTTCCGCTGGAGCGATATGTCATTTGGCGAACTCAATGATCTCAGTCTAAAGGAAAAGGAGACTTTCCTCAAAAAGGAGGAGATAAATATCCGCCAATGCTTAGGGGAGGCTGTTCCACCTATTATATTTCAGCAAATAGCCAATAAGATTCGTCTGTATTTGTCTTCTGAAAAACCTACGGACAAGTACATTCAGAAAGTTATTACGACTCATAATATTGACAGCTATGAAGCTTTAATAGGCTTTCTTAGTAAGTGGAGGTCAGAGTTCTCTCTACAGTCCAAGGTCGCAGAGCTATCCAATATTAATAGAGACAGTAATGCTGCATATTACACAAGAGCTGATGTATGCTATGCGGTAGTCAAAAACCTGCCTGACTTCAAGGAGCGTAAAGAGATTAGTATCCTTGAGCCTGCTGTAGGTGTAGGGAACTTTATTCCAGCCCTAATTCAGAAATACAGAGATATACCATCCGTGATTATAGATGTCGTCGATATTGACGATAAGAGCCTCGATGTACTAAAGGTGTTATTGTCTCACCTCAAAGTTCCTAGGAACATTCAGATCAACTATATCTGTTCGGATTTTCTAATCCATCGCTTTGAGCATACGTATGATGTAGTCGTAGGTAATCCCCCATACAAGAAGATAACCAAAGAGAAGAAGCTACTAGCGATTTATAAATCTAGCGTGTATAATAAAGATACTAATAATGCGTTCTCCTTTTTTATTGAAAAGGCGATGTCTTTGGGTACTGTGGTCGCATTGATTGTCCCTAAAAGCCTAATCAATGCCCCAGAGTTCAATAAGACACGTGCCATTATGGCAAAGAGTCGGTTGTCTCATATTGTTGACTTCGGGGAAAAAGCGTTTAGAGGCGTCAAGATTGAGACTATTGCTTTTGTACTTAATACAAGCAAGAAGCCTGCGACAACAATTGTAGAGTCGTACATCACAGAGCGAATTTATATTCAGAAGCAATCCTACTTGACAGATAAGGGCTTCCCATACTGGATTATATATAGAAATGAGGACTTTGATGAAGTGGCTGAGAAAATGGACTTGGGGGTATTCAGGGCATATCGAGACAGGGCTATCACAAAAGCGATTACTAGCCAAAAGGGAGCCATAAGAGTCCTAAAGTCACGCAATATAGGAGACAATGAGATTATCGACATACCAGATTACGACACGTATATTGACAAGCTGGAGGGTCTTGATGTCGGTAAGTTTCTCAATCAAAAAGGATGTGTTTTGCTACCTAATCTTACCTATAACCCACGAGCTTGCTTTCTGCCAAAGGGTTGTATCACAGATGGCTCTGTCGCTATTTTGACTCTAGTGAACGACAATAACACGGTCACAGAGGAAGACCTCTCTTTTTATGCGACTAAAGAATTTTCCAGTTTTTATGCCGTGGCACGAAACCTAGGTACACGCTCCTTGAATATTGACAATAACTCTGTATTTTTCTTTGGAAAGCTAAAACAACTATTATGAAAGAGACTATTATCACATACCTAAACCAATTTGACCTAGATGTGAGAAAGACAGGTGATGCCCGCTTTATGGATCAGAAATGCACTCCTGATGTAATCTGCTTTATTGCTGACTGCATCGTTAGTGCCTTGGATTGCTCCAAAGAGTTTGCAGTAGCAGACATTTGGAATGCACAGTACTTCATTAAAAACGCTAAAGCAATATTCAACAAGCCTCTTCCCTCTGATCCTAGAGCTCGTCATGAGTATGACAAGTTTATCCAACAGCCACTGAGGATGCTTGCATACGCACATATCCTAGAAATGGAAAAGAGAGGCGGGGCGAACTATTACAGAGTAATAAATATGGAGCTTCTAGAATATATAGCCCAAAGGGAGCGTAATACATTTATTTTCTTGTGCTGCTATCTTCATAAAGTGCTTAGCGATAGTGGAATTATTCGCTACTTTGAGGAGTACAAAGAAAAGAACGAACAGGGGACGGTAACCAAAGACGACTTCAATAGACTGAAAGATAGGTATGATAGATTTACCATTGGCAATACAGCCATTAATACAGAGGTAGAAGTCCATCGTATCTTTCCTAAAGTCCTCAATGTCTATGCGGTTGAGAATCAAATCAGAGGTACAGAGAAAGGTCGTATGTCGATGTTTGTCTTTACATTCTCCGACCTGATGTACAATAGAAAGAATTGGAGAGACCTAAATAAGGATAAGGCAATAACACGCCAAGAAGCACAAGAGCAACTAGAGAATAACGAGCAACAAGAAGCCTACAATGCCTATTATGTCCAAAAGGCTATTAATCTCCTCAGAAAGATACAAGTGGATAGTGAGGTGCGTGATCAGTTCGGAATTGGCGAAGCAACCCAAGTACATCACATATTCCCCAAATCTCAATTCCCTGAGCTAGCTCACTACTTAGAGAATCTTATTAAGCTGACAGCAACCCAGCATTATACAATGGCACATCCAAGCAATAACACTAGTCTAATTAACCGTGACTATCAGCTCACTTGCCTCCTTGCAAAGGCGGATACGATAGAACAGTCGCTTAAAGCCGTAGGGGGTAAATATTACAGAAAAGAGTCTTTTATTTTTGTGATTAATACGGGGCTTACAGCGGAATTAAGCACTAACCTGAAGTTTGAAGACATCAAGAGCAGTTTGATACAGATATACAACTCATAGTTACAGTAAGCAATGGCACACAAGCTAAACTTAGTAATGTACGCATTCCAAATAAAGCGTATACGAACTAAAGACTCTGAAAAAGTTAGTATTGGTGAGTTTTTTAGCAATGCATATCCTGGTCAAAAAAATCCATTTGAACTTTTTGCTGGCGAATTCGTTGATAAATTAAAGGGATTGTATAAAACAAAAGACAATGACTTGGGTGGCGTTCTTATCAATTCTGCATTGGATTGCGAACAAAGAACATTGGATTGTCTTATTGATGGTGGAATTACAGGAATAAGGCAATCGTTAATTTCTTCACCTAAAGATCGTAAAGAAATCACCCCCAACGATACTGTTGGGTTGCACTTTTTCATTAGAATATGGATGTGTCAATCAGATACTATCTATGTTTTTATTCAGTCATATTCTTTGCTCACAATAAGAAAGCTCGTAGAAGAAATATTGTATAAGCTACTCGCCTCCAAAGATCATACTATAATAAATAGGCATATGCAAAAGACAACGACACAAAAAAGAATGGACGCTTTTCTAAAAAGTAGCATTCCAATAGCAGTCTCCATAATAAGTAAGCCCTCTGAATTTGACCCAGTCCAAACTCAAACATCCTCTGCGAAACTTGTGTTGAGAGGAGAATTGTCTATGGATGA